>CALJUJ010000763.1 GCA_937975525.1 uncultured bacterium | reverse complement strand
GCGCTGTCGCACCACCGCTGGTACCGGCGCAACTTCGCCGACTACCCGCCCGAGCGAAAGGCGATCCTTCCGTATCTGCTCTGAAAGCCGTGCTTGCGATTGAGGCGCGAGCGAATCGAGGGCTAGATTGCCGCAGAGTGGGGAGGAAGCGGAGGATGCCATGCAGCGACCAGGCGTGACGCGCCGCAAGTTCTTGAAGACGTCGGGCGCGGTTGCCGTGACGACGATACTGCCGCCGCGATGGGCGCGGGCCGCCGCGATGGACCCCTTCGTCGAGCTCGACGCGACGGAGCAAGCAGCCCTGGTGCGCCGCAAGGAGGTGCAGCCGATCGAGCTCGTCGATGCGGCGATTCATCGCATCGAGGCGTTGAATCCGCAGCTCAACAGCTTCGTCACGACGTGTTTCGAGCGCGCGCGCCAAACGGCACGCGGCGTTCTCCCCGACGGACCGTTCCGCGGCGTTCCCTACGCCATCAAGGATCTCTCCGACTTCGAAGGCGTGCGCATGACCATGGGCTCGCGCCTCTTCGCCGACAACGTCGCCGATGAGAACAACGGCATCGTGCAGCGTGCGCTGGCGACCGGCGTCGTGGTGCTCGGCAAGACCAACACGCCCGAGTTCGGCTTGCTGCCGTCCACCGAGTCGCTGTTGCTCGGTCCGACACGCAACCCGTGGAACCTCGCGCACAGCCCCGGAGGCTCGAGCGGCGGTGCGGCGGCTGCCGTCGCCGCGGGCATCTTGCCATTCGCCCAGGCGAGCGACGGCGGCGGATCGATCCGCATTCCGGCGTCGTGCTGCGGCGTCTTCGGACTCAAGCCCTCGCGCGGCCGCATCTTCCGGACGTCGAAGCCACTTCCCGGCGACATCTCCGTGCGCTTCGCGGTCAGTCGCTCGGTGCGCGACAGCGCCACGATGCTGGCGGCCAGCGAGCTTTCCGGCGCGACGGCACCGTTGCCCGCGGTCGGCGTCGTCGCGGGCCCGGCGAAGCGCCGATTGCGGATCGCCTTCACGGACAAGATCGGCAAAGCCGCTGCCGCCGACCCTGAGGTTTCGGCGGCTCTACGTGACGTCGCGCACCTCTGCGAGCGGCTCGGCCATCGCGTCGTCGAGGCCGCTCCCGCTGTCGACGGCGACGAGTTCACCCAGCGCTTCCTCGCGCTGTGGGCCTCCATTCCCGCCCAGGTCGCCGCCTATGCCTGGTTGATTGGTCTCCGTCAGCTGAGGCTCGTTACGGCGAGTGACGTGCTCGAGCCCTGGACCCTGGGTCTGGCCCGGTGGCTCGAGCAACGCGGCGGCGAGACCGTCCCGCGCGCGGTCGAGTACTGCAAGCAGGTGGAGCGCACCTTCGATGCATTCTTCGCAGACCACGACGTGCTCCTCACCCCAACACTCGCTTCCGCGCCCGTGCAGATCGGCGTCCTCGCTCCCGACGTCGACTTCGAGCGTCTGCTCGAGCGCGTGACGCGCTATGCAGCCTACACCCCCCCGTTCAACGCAGCGGGTCTCCCGGCGATGTCCATGCCCCTGAGCTGGAGCGCGGACGGATTGCCGATCGGTAGTCAGTTCGCGACTCGCATCGGTGGCGAGCGAACGCTGCTCGAGCTCGCCTATGAGCTCGAGCAGGAGCGACCGTGGGCGCGGCGCTGGCCTTCGGTCTCGGCCGCGGGCTGAGGCGACGGCTCGATTGCGCAGAGGATCCGGCAAGACGAGAACCCATGGCGCTTCCAACGATTGGAGATCTCGACCGCGTTCGCGTTGGCATCCAATCCTGGTTGCGGAATCTCCTCGACGACGCACAGGGACTGGTCGTCGAGAGAAGCGTGACTCTCCTGCTCGACGCTCACTCGCCTGCCCGTGGCGACGAGCGATTCGTGCTGCGCATGGTCCCCGAGCACAGCGAAGTGTTCGCTGCACACGATCTGGCGATGCAGGTCGACGTGCTCCGCGCGCTCGCCGCCGAGGGCGTGCCGGTGCCGCACGTGGTCGGGTTCGAGAGCGACGCCGGCCTCCTCGGCAGCGAGTTCTATGTGATGGAATTCGTCGCCGGACGGATCCCTCCCGACAACCCGCCGATGGCGTTCGGTAGCTGGGTGACCGACGACCTGGATACCGACGATCGCGCCACCATGTGGCGCAACGGGCTCGAGGTCCTGGCGCGCATCCACGCGATCGATCCGAGCAGGCACGAGCTCGTGCGCTTGCCGCGTGCGGCCACAGGCGAGCCGCTGGTGGCCGCCGAGCTGCGCCGGTTCGATCCGTTGTTCGAGCCCGAGCTGCGAGCTTCCGCCGGCGCAAGCGTCACCGAGGCCTGGGAGTTTCTGTGTGCGCATCCGCCCGCCGACGGAATGCGTTGCTTGTGCTGGGGCGATGCGCGCGTCGGCAACGTCATCTGGCGCGACAACCGCCCGGTTGCAGTGCTCGACTGGGAGATGGCCAACCTCGGCGATCCACGTGCCGACCTTGCCTGGTGGGTGTGGATCGACAAGTGCACGACCGAGGGACTCGGCCTCACCCTGGCGGACGGCATTCCCAACCCGAACAGCGTCTACGCCCAATGGAGCGAGATGCGCGGGCTGCCCGCGGACGGCATGGAGTGGTTCGAGCTGTTCGCCGCGGTCAGGTACGCGATCATTCTCGAGCGCAAGTTCCGCGAGATGCGCGCGCGCGATCCGAAGATGGGTGAAGTGCCGAACTTCGCAGCGACCTTTGTCCCCGGGTTACTCGAGAAGGCCCGCGCCACGCGCTGACGGCTCTCGAGAGCCTCCGGCGAGCCTCTCGATCTCGGCGATCTCGGCGCCGAAGGCTTCGCGCACGGACGGTTGGCCCGGCATCTGCGCGTGCGGCACCACGCAGCCGATCGCCTGGGCGTCCGGGTGGACGGTGATGTGCACTGCGCGCCCGCGTCGTTCGAGCACGAGCGGCCAGTGGCGGCAGGCGCGTGGCTTGGTCGCGGCGACGCTCCGGCCGCTCGCCAGTGCCGTCGAGTGAATCGCGCATAGAGCGTGGCGCCGTGTCCGGTACAGGAACGGGCAGGTTCCCTCCTCGTCGACGGGATCGATCTGATGGGTGCGTCCCTCGCCGACGAAGACGTTGGCGTAGGACGCTCCCGCGCGCAGCTCGGGCACGAGACGCGCGAGCTCGTCCATCAGTGAGTCGATCACGCGGATCTCGCGCCGAGAGACCTCGATGGCGAGACCGACGCAGCAAGTGCGGTCGCGCGGGCAGCCGTCGGGGTGGCAGCGGTAGGCGAGCTCGTCGAGGGACGGATCGACGACGACGGTGGACTTGGCCGGTGCCTTGAGCATCGGAGTGGCGATAGTTCCGGATTCAGGCTCGATCAAGTCGTGAGTCGAAATCACTTAGTTCATCGTTATGTCACCGTTGCAATGCTTGTGCCTTGACATGCGAGGGAAGCTCGCGGTATCGCCCCTGCAAACGCACCTGGGGAAGGTGCCAAACAACGGAGGTGTATCTATGCGAAAGCTCGTATTGGTTTGCGTGCTAGGGCTGGCAGCGTTCGGGATAACTGGATGCTCCCAGTCCTACAGCCCCCTAAGTGGGATGCTCTATACCGATATCAATTACCCGTCGTACTACGACGGTGTAGAGGCAGCCGGCCCCGGCCCGCGTCGTGGGACGGCGCAAGCCACCAGCATCCTCGGTCTCGTCGCCACGGGCGACGCATCGATCGAGGCGGCGGCGAAGAACGGCGGCATCTCCCGCATCCACACGGCCGATCACAAGACCATGAACTTGCTCGGCCTCTACGCGACGTACACGACGATCGTCACCGGTCAGTGAATTTCTCCCCCTGCTGCTGAAGCGCGCTTCGGCGGCTGGCGATTCTCATGCACGGGCCACGACTCTTGAAGGGGAGAGTCGTGGCCCGTCGTGCTTTTGGGGCTGTACTCGTTGTGTTCGTGACTCTTGCCGGCGTACGTCCAGCCGCGGGCGAGCCCGACGCCGTCGCCGACGTGACGCGGCCGCGGGTCATCGAGACGATCTTGCGTGGGCGCGGAGCGGTCCGGGTGCGGTCGGAGACCGATCACTCGGCGCGAGCCGAGGTGCTGCGCGCCCTAGGATACACGCTGTTGCCCGGTTGCCAGATCGGCGTCGAGTTGGGCGCCGGCGGTAGCCTCGACGGTCGTGCCGTTTCCGTGCTCGCGCTGTTCTCACGCGCCCTGCATCGTCTCGATGACGTGCGCATCGTCTATGTCGGTGTGCGCGGCGGTGGCCTGTCCCACTGGTGGCTCGACGGGACGGATTGGTCGGGCACCGTCGGGGTCGAGTCGGGCCTGAAGTGGGTGCTGACCGAAACCCTGTCCCTCGATGTCGGTGTCGGTTACGAAGCGCCCGCGGTCCGTATGGATCGCGGCTGGTGGTCGACGAGCTTGGGCGTGAGCTGGGCGGTCTCCCGCGGCGATCCGTGAGCGGTGCCCGCTGCTATTCCATTGCGGCCCGCAGCCGGGCGATCTCGATGGCGCCGAGCGCCGATTCGTAGCCCTTGTTGCCGGGATCGTCGCCGGCCCGCCGCAGCGCCTGCTCCATGTTGTCGGTGGTCAAGATGCCCATCGTCAGCGGTGTCTCGGCGTCCACCGCGAGCCGTCCCAGCGCCTGGCATACGCTGTGACCGAGGTAGTCGTGGTGTTGGGTCTCGCCGCGCACGATCGCTCCCAAGGTGATCACGGCGTCGAAATCGCCGGTGTCGGCGAGCCGTGCCGCGAAGAACGGGATCTCGAAGGCCCCGGGCACGTGCACGACGGTGACGTCGTCGTCGTCGACGCCCTTGTCGGCGAGCGCCTTGAGCGCACCGGCGAGCAGCTTCTCGGTGACGGTGCGGTTGAAGCGCGAAACGACGATGCCGAAGCGCAGGCCGGCGCCTTCGTGAGATCCCCGGTGTTCCAGTGCCATGTCGGACTTCTTCTCCCCTGTCGACGCGACCCGGAGGTCACGATTGCGGTTTCGAGGCGGCGTCGCCGTCGCGGTCGCCTGCCTCAGCCCTTGGGCTCGAGCCCCGTGAACAGGTGGCCGAGCTTTTCGCGTTTGGTCCGCAGGTAGCGAATGTTGCCCTTGTGCGGGGGTATCTCGATCGGCTGCCGTGCCTCGACCTCGATCCCGTAGCGACGGAGCCCTTCGATCTTCTTGGGGTTGTTCGTCAGCAGCCGCACCGAGTGCACGCCGAGATCGCGAAGGATCTGCGCGGCGATCCCGTAGTCGCGGCCATCGTCCTGGAAGCCGAGTTGAAGGTTCGCCTGCACGGTGTCGAGTCCCTGGTCCTGGAGCTCGTAGGCGCGGATCTTGTTGGCGAGGCCGATGCCACGACCTTCCTGGTGCATGTAGAGCAGCACGCCCTTGCCGGCGGCGTCGATCTGCTCGAGCGCCGTCATCAGCTGGTCGCCGCAATCGCAGCGTTCGGAGCCGAACACGTCGCCGGTGAGACACTGCGAGTGGATGCGCACGAGCACCGCTCCCTTCTTCGGGATGCGCCCGCGCACGACGGCGACGTGCTGCTTGCGATCGATGTCGTTGGCGTAGACGACCCCGCGGAACTTGGCCCCGAACGCGGTGGTGATCGGCGCGTCGGCGACGCGCCGCACGAGCGACTCGCTGCGGAGCCGGTGCGCCACGACGTCGGCGACCTGCACCACGTGCAGCCCGAAGCGTTGCGCCAGTCCCGCGACTTCTTCGAGCGCCGCGACCTCGCCGGTGTCGTCGAGAATGCCGCACAGCGCCGCCCCCGGCTCGAGGCCGGCGAGGCGTATCAGGTCGACCGCTGCCTCGGGGAGATCGGCGCGGACGAGAACGCCGCCCTCGCCGGCGCGGATGGGAAAGATGTGGCCCGGCATGACGAGGTCGGCCGGTGTCGCCCCGGCCGCCATGACCGCTTGGATCGTCACGGCCCGATCGGATGCCGAGATGCCGGTCGTCACCCCGCGGGCGGCTTCGATGGAAGCCCCATAGGCGCGTTGCGACGAGCGGCCTTCGGGCGCCATCATCGGGATGCCGAGTTGGCGGAGACGGGCGTCGGGCACCGCGATGCACACGAGACCGCGGCCGTGCGTCACCATGAAGTTGACGTCGTCCGGGCGAACCTTCTCGCCGGCCATGCACAGCTCGGCCTCGCCCTGTGCGGCGTCGACGAGCACGACCATGCGCCCGCGGCGCAGGTCCTCGAGAGCGTCATCGATGGGATTCGTACGCATCATCCGTCTCTTGCGGGAGCGGCGGCTCAGCGAACCTTCTTTCGCTGCACCCGCGCACGCCGACTGATCTCGTCGCGTCCGGGTACCGATCCCAGCTCACGTGTAGCAAGGAACAGGTCTTCAGAGAATCGGCGTAGCCGCAGAGGGCCCAGCTCGAGAGCGTCGCGCATGTGCGCCACGCCCAGCGGGCCGAGGACGGGTTTTCCGTCACCGCCGATCAGCTTCGGCGCCAGGAACAGCTGCAGCCGATCGACCTGGCGGGCGCGCAGCAACGAGGCGGCGACGTCGCCGCCGCCTTCGACCAGTACCGAGCAGAGTCCGCGCGTGCCGAGCTGCGCGAGGATACGTGGCCAGGGGATGCGCTGGTCGCGGGCCGGCAGCGCGACGACCTCGACGCCGGCTGCACGAAGCGCGGCTACGCGGTCGGCGTCGGCGCCGCGTGCCGTCAGCACGAGCGTCGGCACTACCGCGGCGCTCGCCACGATCCTCGCACGCTGGGGCAGCCGTAGGCGCCCGTCGACCACGATGCGGAGAGGATTGCGGCCGCCGCGGAGCCGGCAGGTCAGCTCGGGATCGTCGTCGATGATGGTTTGTGCGCCGACCAGCACGGCGTCGTGCTGGTCGCGCAGTCGGTGCACGTAGCGGCGGCTCGATGGTCCCGTGATCCAACGCGAGTCGCCGCCGGCGGTGGCGATGCGGCCGTCGAGCGACGCAGCGAGCTTGAGGGTGACGAACGGCGTTCCGGTCGTCGAGTGTTTGCGAAAGAAGGCGATCAGCTCGACGCACGCGGCTTCGGTGATGCCGCTGGCGACGGTCACGTCGGCGCTTGCGAGCCGCTTCTTGCCACCGCCGGAGACGTTCGGGTTGGGATCGAGCGCGCCGATGACGACGCGGCGCACGCCGGCCGCCAGTAGCGCCTCGGTGCACGGGGGTGTGCGGCCGTGATGATTGCAGGGCTCGAGGGTGACGTAGACCGTGGCACCGTGCGCCCGCGTGCCGGCCGCGCGCAGGGCCTCGACTTCCGCGTGCGCTTCGCCGGCGCGGAGATCGGAAGAGCACACGTCTGAACTCCAGTCACACTGATATATCTCGTAT
>CALJUJ010000762.1 GCA_937975525.1 uncultured bacterium | reverse complement strand
ACGTCGTCGGCGAACGGCTCCGTGTCGATCCGGCCAGGCAGCGAGTCGAGGAACGCAGCCGAGAAAGCCGACTCGGTGAACTCGAGAGCGTCGAGGCTGCGGCCCTCGAACGAATCGAACGAAGCGTGCGTGTACGAAACGTCGACGATCACCTGCCCCGCGCCGAGCGTCGTCGCACGCTCGGCGAACAGCGGCGCCAATCCTTCCGATTGGCGCACGTAGGTGTCGTAGCGAGGGTCCCAAGCGAAGCGAAAGGCGCCGCTCGGAGACGGCAGCCGCGGCGGCGCAAAGCCGCCGCGGAGGAGCGAGGACAAGGCACTGAGCTGCTCGAGGCCCGTCGGCTGGAGCGGCTCGCACCGCTGGGCCGTTCCCAGCGTGACACAGCCACCGAACAGACCGGGAATGACGTCGCGCAGCGGCCGGGCGTCGGCCCCCCTCACGGCCAGCAGGGCGACCGCGGCGGCGAAGATCACCAATGCGCGCATCACGTCCGTCACCCTGCGCCGCCCTACCGCGGAAGCACGGCGATGCGCCAGCCGTCCGCCGTGCGAAGCACGACCTTCGTCAGGCGCACCTCGAGCTCCACGGGTTCGCCGCTACGCCGGTCTTTGAAACGGTCGTGACGGGTGAACGAGACGACGACGCCGTCGTCGCCGGCGCGCACCTGGATGTCGCGAACGTCGATTTCGAGGTCCTCCACCGTGTCGAGGTAGGCGGCGATCGCCGCGCGGTGCTCGGCCGAGAAAGGCTCGTAGACCCGGCCGAGCCGGTCGACATCCTTCGCCTCCTGCGCCTGCGCGTACTCCGCCAGCAAGGCTTCGACGGCGGTTTTCGGCGTCGCCGGCTCCGGCTCCGCGGCATGGGCTCGGCCAACCCATCCCGGCCACCATCCAGGCGCGCGGCTGGAGTCGTCGGAATCGGCCGGCGCAGGAGGCGGCGCCGTCGCGTCGAACCCACCCTCGGCTTCGAGCAGCAAGCGCAGGGCGTCGACCTTGATATTGCGCTCACGTCGGATCGCCGCCCCTTCGCTGGGCGAGAGCTCGACCTGAAGGCGCTGGAGCACCGCCAGCGTCAGCCGCTTCTGCAGGTCGAAAAAGGCGTCGATCCCGCCATCGACGCTATCCGAGCCTCCGGGAAGATTCTGGCCGGTACCCGCCGCGACGATGCTCACGTCGATGCGCACGCGGTCGCCGACGACCGTGTACGCTCCGGTGACGAGTTGGTCGACGCCGAGGCGGCGGGCCGTCTGCAGACTGCTCGTCCCCCGGGCGCGAGCGTTCCAATCGAACAGCTCCGGCGAGTACACGCTGAGCTCGCGGACCTTGCTGAGCTCGGTATTGAGAGCGGCCCGCAGCGCGCGCCCGATCCAAGCATGATCCGCCTCGCGACGGACGTTCTCAAAGTCGAGGACGGCGATCGCGTTCGTTCCCGGCACGGCGACGGGCCGTGTCACCGCCTCCGGCAAGCGCGCCACCGCCGGCTTCCCCGCCTCGTCGAGCACGGCGGCAACGACCAGGTCGGTGCCTTCCGTCTTCGAATAGGGGTGTTGGCCGCCGCCGGTGATCTCGGGGACGCGGCGGGCGACGTAGCCGAACAGGTCGGATACCGACAGCAGCCCGTCGCCGGCGGCATCGGCGCCCCCGGACAGCGCCTCGAGGAGAGCGAACGTGAACGCACCGTGCCCGAGGGCGGGCCGTTCGCGCGACTCCTCGCCGGGCTTGGTCGCCGCCAGCAAGTAGAGGCCCTCGCCGACGCTCACCCGGCCTGCGAGGTCGTCGGCGGGCACGATCGCCTCGCTGAACCCGAAGGCGCCGGCATGGCAGGTGTCGAGCATGATCACGACCTGACCGATGTTGCGCCGGAGGCCGCGCACCATCGCATCGAAATCGGACATGCGCACACCCTCGGTCATCACGGTGTCGAAGGTCGCGGCATACGGCAGAAAGAAGTAGCTCCGCGTCGCGCGGTCCTGGACGCCGTGCCCGGCGACGAACACCACGGCGACGTCGTCGGGCCGGGCGTCCGCGAAGAACGTCTGCATGGCGCCGATGACGCTCTTGCGGCTGACGTCGGCGTTGGTGAGGACCTTCGTCCTCACGGCGCCGTAGACGGGTCCACCCTGCTGGCGTGCGAGCTCTTGCGCGACGGCGCGGGCGTCGGCGTCGGCGAAGCGCAACGCGAGCGTCGCGTCGGCATACTCGCTCACGCCGATGGCGAGGACCCACAAGGTCGGCCCCGTGGCGCGCACCGGCGCCGCCGCAGCCACGCACGCGAAGGCGAAGGCGCCCATGAGCCTGGCTGCTGCCATCGTCGGGGGCATACCACGAAATTACGACACGTCGACACGTGGCCAGCGCCGTTTGGGCTCGGTGCGCCGGAAGTGCAATAGAACCTCCCGGCGCGCCGTCTCTGCTGAAGTAGAGGGAGCGAGGCAGGGACCCGCCAGCCTCGGCAAAGCCAACATGGACGACGCGACAGACATTCTCGACCTCATCGCGCGCTGCAACGACGGCGACGACGAGGCACGCACGGGCTTCCAGGAGCTCTACGGCGAACTCATCTACCGCTACCCGATTCGGGTCTTTCGGGTACCAGCGGAGGACGCGGCCGACTTCTACGTGTTCGCCTTCGAGAAGGGTCGCATTTTCCGCCGAGTCCGCTCGTACGCTGGCCGGGCGCCGTTTCGAGCCTTTCTACTCGGCTACGTGCTCGACGGCCTCGTGATCGACTGGCAGCGCGCCGCGCGTCCTCTCCGCACGAGCGGCCTCGACGACCCCGACGACCTTCCCGCGCCGCCGGTCAATGGTCACCAGCCCGGTGGCGACCCTCTCGGTTCCTGGCTACGGGAGATCGACCCGACCAAGGCGATCGTCGTCAAGCTCCTTCACGCGGAGGACGCCGACTTCACGGCTGACGACGTACGCATCCTCGCGGAGCGCTCCGGTCGATCGGTGCTGGAGGTCGTCGAAACGATCGAGCAACTCCGCAGCGGGGTGCGCGAGCGGGAAGCGCAAGAGAAGGCTCTCGAGGAGAAGCTCGACGTGAACCATTCCTGGATCGAAGCCTACGAGCGGCGCCTGCGCGCTACCGAAGGCGAGCTCGAACGAGCGCAGCCGGGCGCGGAGAAGGCCGCGGAGCTCGAGCGCGACCGGACACAGCTCGAGCGCCGCGTCGAACGCCGGCGCCAGAACCGAGACAGCCTGCTGGCCCGCGTCCGTGGCCATCGCTCGACCGTGTCCTACAAGGACATCGCAGCCTTGTTGAACACCACCGTCGGCAACGTCGGCTCGCAAGTGACACGCTTGCGCCGCGAGCTTCAGCGCCGCGGCGCCCCGAGGTGAACCATGAACCACTGTCCCAATACCGAGGACCTCGTCGCCTACGCGACGCGCGCGCTCGATCGGGCCGACGGCGCCGTCGTCGAACGACACCTGCGCGGCTGTGCATCGTGTGTGAGCGAGGTCCAAACGACGGTGCGCCGCACGCGCGCCATGCAGGGTGAGGCAATTTCGCTGCCGCCGGGCCTGACCGCAGCGGCAACCGCGGCCGCCGCGGGCGCCGATTCTTCCCCGTTGCTGCGCGCCATATCCGGAACGCGGCGCGCGAGTCGCCACCGTCGCGCGGCCTGGCAGGCCACGCGGAGCTGGCTTCCCCTCGCCGCCGCCGCCGCTCTGGTGCTGTTCATCGGGGTCAGCTCACTCAGCAGGCACGAGCCCGACGGGATCCGCGGGCCTGGCGACGTGCAGACCCTGCGGGTCACCGCCCCCTCGGCAGACGTCCGCGGAGCGCCCTCCGTGACGGCCGAACGCCTCGCCCGCGTCCCACGCGGAGGCGCCGTCGCCATCGTGAACGAACGCGGAGAGTGGTACTACGTCCGCCTCGCCGACGGAACGGAAGGTTGGATGGACCGTGTCGACTTCGATTGAGCGCTGGACCGCCGCCCTGCTACTGGCGGCCGTGCTCTTCCCTGGCCCGCCCGTCTTCGCACAAGAGCGGCTGGCGTGCGGTGAGACCATCAGCCGCGAGCTTCCCGCGGGCGCGCTGCACCGATTTTCGTTCGTCGTCGCGGAAGGCGAATCCGTGGCGGTGGACCTGTTCGAAATCTCCAATGACGAAGGAGGTTCCGTCGCCTACCGCGTCAGCGACGAGCTCGGCGTCATCGACGAGGCGTGCGAGGACGACGAGGTGATCGGGTTCGAGTTGTTCGACCTGGACGCCGGCGCCTACGACCTCGAGGTCTTCCTCTGCGATCCTCGCGCGTCGGCGCGCTACTCGCTGACCCTTGCGGGCACGTCGGCGACGTTCGCCGGCGAGGACAGTTGCGGCACGGCTCTTTCCTGCGCCGAGCCGAGCCGGAAGGCTTCGTTTCCGGACCTCGCCCCCGGGGCTGCCGAGCGTTTCGGCGGATTCGACACCTATCGGATCGAGATCGACGAACGCGGGCCCGTCGAGATCACCGCCGTCGGCACGTCGGGCGACCTCGCTCTCTTGGAGCTGCGCCTCTACGACGAGGCCGGCGATCTGGTGGAAGGCAACTGCGACGGAACGATTCGGCGCACCCTACGTCCGGGGCGCTACGCCCTGTTGGTCAACGACTGCCTCGGCGTCGCCAGTGGCGACTACCGCGTCGTGTTCAGCGCCGCCCCCTGTCCGCCGAACGCGGCGGCCGACCGCTGTGAAGATGCGATCGAGATCACCGATTCCTCCTTCTTCACCGTCGCGAGCGCGGCAGACGCCACGACCGTGTCGAGCGACCCGAGCCCGAGCTGCCGGCCGGGCGACCGCATGCACTCCGTCTGGTACCGCCTGCAATCGCGTGGCGCCGGACGCTTGCAGGTCGACACCTTCGGCAGCAACTACGACACGATTCTCTCCGCGTATCGCGGCTCTTGCACGGCACTCGTACCGATTGCCGGCGGATGCAACGACGACGCCGGGGGGTTGCAGTCGGCGATCGACGTCGCCGCGGGCACTGGGGACATCGTCTATTTGATGGTCACGTCGCTCGATCGCGGCGCCGGAACGCTGGCGCTCCAGGTCGACTTTCCCGGCCTGGCCTCCACACCGACGCCCACACGCCTGCAGGCGACGGCGACGCCGACACCATCCGCGGTAGCCACACCGACACCGGTCGCATGCGCGGGCGACTGCAGCGGCGATCGCCAGATCACGGTCGACGAGATCGTAGCTGGAGTGACGATCGCGCTCGGCACGATCGACGTCGCTGCATGCCCCGCTTTCGACCTGAACGGCGACCTCGCCGTCAGCGTCGACGAGTTGGTGACATCGATCCGTGCGGCACTGGAAGGCTGCCCGCCCCAGCAACGCAGCCGCGCTCGTACGGATTCGGCCGATCGCTTGCGACGGGTGATCTCCCATCGCTGATTTCGGCGAGCGTTCTGCAGCAAAGGCCGTCGCGGACCCGTCTCGTAGAGACAACGACCCAACACGAGCCCAGGAGGGAAACATGCGAAAGACTTCGCGAGAGCTGATCGCCGCGGTGGCCGTCGTGCTGCCCGGGGCGCCGGCGGCGCTGGCCGACTCGACGCCGATGCAATCGGTGGACAAGCTGGCGCGCGTCGCACCACGCATCGTCAACGG
>CALJUJ010000761.1 GCA_937975525.1 uncultured bacterium | reverse complement strand
TGTTGTCGATGCCGAGGACGATCTCGAGCGCGGTGAGCGTGCCGAGCGCCACCCATGCCTGCGGGTCGGAAATCCACTCCATGGCGCGGGAGGGTACGATGCAGTTCTCTCGAACGCCATAGTGGAAAGGCTTCCGCGACAAGCCACGTCGGGCATTCTAGCGGGCGGCACGGGTCAGCGTTCGACGAGGAACTCGACTCGAGCGCCCCGCCACCTTCTTCGCCCGACGCCTTTCGGGAGCAGGCGAATGCGCCACCATCGGCAAGTACCTTGACAGGGCGAGCACGAGTCTACTACGGCAAAGAACACCAAGTGATTCGGGGTTGCCGTTGGCACCTCGTCGAGCCGTCCAGGGGGGAAATGGACCTTCGCATTCCGTGTACGATCACTGGCCGTGCCTTGCTGGTCATCGGCCTTGCTGCGGCCTCGTGCACTTCGACCAAGCCAGTGACGGTGAGCTCGGGCACCCGCGTACCGGAGTCTTCGCCCAGCGTTGCCCATCACCGCGTTCTGTTTCCCGAGGTGGCGACCGCGATCGCTCAGGGCGTCGGCCCCGAAGACGCTGGCAAGGTGCAGACCGAAACTGCATTCCTGGACGCGCTTCGCCGGTCGGGGTTCGACCCCGTGGCCCCCGGCGAAGTGAGCTCCGAAGTGAGTGCCGCCCTGGAATCGCTCATGCACGAATCGACACATTCGGGCTTGATGTTCACCCGCAGGCGCAAGGTCCGCGATCTTCCGCCGCAGTTGAGTGCAATCGACCCTGCCTCACCGGTGTTGATGGTTGCCGTTCGGCTGCAGCAGAAGCTCAACGTGGGCAGCAATCCTGCCGGCGGCGCATACGCGGGGGAGCGCTGCCTGGGAGAATTGTCTGCGGTCCTGGCCGACGGCGATCAGGTCTACTGGAGCGGCCACGTAGCCTTCCGCAGCCGCCCGCCCGACACATCGGCCTGGACGTACGGGGTGGTCTGGGCGGACCCGGAGTTCTCCGACGCGCTCGCTGATGCGATCGACCAGGTCATCAGCAACTTCCCGAGTCATCAGGAGTGAACATGAACGGATTCAGCAGAGCTTTGTGCATGGCGGCAATGGCCGCCTTCGTGTCCGCATGCGCGCCAGCACGCGTGCCGCTCTACCTGCACCCAGAGTGGAGCCCGGGCGAACTCGAAGAGATCGTGCTCCTGCCCATCGCAGATCGTCGAGCAGACATGTCCGAGGAGCTGGACCTCGAGGAATCCTTGCGGGCGCCCGCGCGATCCGAGCTCGAAGACAAGGGATATCGAGTTCGCGAGCTTCCGTTCCCCGATGGGATGGACAGCATTGACGTCGCCGAGCTGACCGACGACGAGCTGTCCGATCTGGTTCCAGAAGGAGCGGCCGGGGTCCTCGTAGTGTTTCTGGAAGACTTGCGTGACGAGTATGGCTGGAAGTTCATCTGGCTCACCTACGAGTTCGACATCGAGGTGAGTGGCAAGCTCCTGGACGGCGACGGAAAGGTCGTATGGTTCGACCGCGGGATGCAAACCCGTCGCGGTGGCGGGCTCCTCGAGGCACCGCTGACGCAAGGAGCCGCGAAGGTGGGCGCCTACTCGGCCGCCGTCGATCAGTTGCTCCAAACGCTGCCCGGCAAGAACTAGACGTGCTCACTCGCTCCAGAAGGGCCTTCGTCGCTGCGGCTGTGTGCGCGAGCGTCAACGCGCAAGGGTGCTCTTCGTACTCCGTGCGGATCGAGCCCGCCGCCACGGAAAAGCTCGATGTTGCGCAACCTTCAAAACTCATTGCGGTCGTCGACTCCGTCGAAACCGACCTGAACGATCCGATTCTCGGCGAGCGCTACACCGCAAGTTCCGTCGATCGAACGCTGGTCAAGTACCGCCTTCGCGACGCCAACATCTTCCGCAAGGTGGTCGACCGAAAACCCGCACACGGCGACTACGTCCAGCTGCGCTTTCGCTTCGAGCGAACGACCGAATTCGACCAGGGCAGTATCGTAGGCGGGGCCTTGTTCATCGTGTTCACTCTCGGCCTCGCAACGCCGCTGCTGAATTTCGAGAAGGAGCTCTCGAAGGTAGGCCGGCTCGATGCAATCCGCTCCGACGGGAAGACATTCTCCTCCGTGCGTGAGGTCAATGGCCATGCCGAGTTCAAGCTCTTCGGTGAGCTCGCCGCCAACGCGGAATTCGCCAAGGCCGACGATCGCCTTCTGTCCCTACTCCTGTCCGACCTCGCCGCATCTCCACTGGTACTCGAGCACTCGGACGACAGGCGATCCCTACCGTAGCGCCTGTGGCAGGGGCTCCTCGCCTGCGACAGCTGGGTGGTCGGGCAGAGTACGCCCCCGAACCCGTTGCCAGATTCCGTTCAGATCCTCGAGCACGCGGTAGCCGCACGGTACCA
>CALJUJ010000760.1 GCA_937975525.1 uncultured bacterium | reverse complement strand
TCGACGCGGACACCCGCTTCGCCTCCCCCCCCCTGCTCGACCGCGCCATCCGTGGTGCTTTCGAGGCCCACGGTCACGCCGACCGCCACGCGCGCCTCGGCCGGGTGCTGCGCAATCCCGAGATCACGCCCGCCCACTGGAAGCCGGACCTCAAGGTCCTGTCGATCGACATCGAGACCGACCCGCACGCCAAATCGATCTATGCGATCGCCCTGCACACCCCCGACTTCGAGCGCGTGCTCATCGTCCACGACGAGGTCTTCGAGAAGGCCGAGCCCGTGCCTTCCGAGAAGGAGCTCATCCGTCGTTTCCTCGCCTACGTGGAGGAGCTCGACCCCGACGTGATCACCGGCTGGAACGTCGTCGATTTCGACCTCGCCGTGCTCGCCCGTGTCGCCCACAACCACGGCATCCGTTTCAGTCTCGGTCGCAACGACGAGGTGCTGCGGATCCGCAAAGACGCATCGTTCTCGCGCGATTCGCGTGCGATTCTCTACGGCCGCCAGGTGCTCGACGGCCTCGCCCTGATGCGCGGCGCTTTCTATCGTCTCGACGACTACAAGCTCGAAACCGCGGCGCAGGCCATCCTCGGCAAGGGCAAGCTCATCGTCGGCGACGACCGTGCCGCCGCGATCGAAGACGCGTACGAGGACGACCCACAGTCCTTCGTCGACTACAACTTGCAAGACGCGCGACTGGTGACCGAGATCCTGCGGGCGACCGGCCTGGTCGAGCTCGCCGTCGAACGCAGTTTACTCACGGGAATGCAGCTCGACCGCGTCGGCGCCGCGATCGCGTCGATCGATTCACTCTATCTTCCCGAGTTGCGCCGACGCTGTCGGGTCGCCCCTTCGGTCGAAGCCCACGGCGAGCACGAGACCATCGGCGGCGGCTTCGTGATGAGCTCGAAGCCGGGGCTCTTCGAGAACGTGCTCGTGTTCGACTTCAAGAGCCTGTACCCGAGCATCATTCGGACGTTCAACCTGGATCCCCTGAGCCGCGCCGGCGAGGGCGACCCGGCGGACGCCGCGATTGCGGCGCCGAACGGCGCCCGCTTCCTGCGCAGCCCGCGAGGAATCCTGCCCGACCTGCTCGACCACCTGATGCACGAGCGCGAAGAAGCAAGGCGCTCCGGTCACGGCGTCCAAGCCAACGCCATCAAGATCTTGATGAACTCGTTCTACGGCGTGCTCGGCGCGACCACGTCGCGCCTGTTCGCGCCCGACGTCGCCAACGCGATCACGTCGCTCGGCCAGAAGATCATCCAGTGGGCCGCCAAAGAAGCGGAGCGCGCCGGCTACGAGGTGATCTACGGCGACACCGATTCGCTGTTCGTGCATGCGCCCGACGTGTCGCCCGACGACGCGCCCGCTGTCGCCGAAGACCTCCGCCGCCAGATCGGTGAGGCCGTCGAGCGCCGCATCCGCAAGACTTTCGACCGTGAGAGCTTTCTCGAGCTGGAGTTCGAGAAGCACTACCACCGGTTCTTTCTGCCCGAGGTCCGCGCCGGCAAGGTCGGCAGCAAGAAGCGCTACGCCGGACTGTTGCGCGACGCCGATGGCGAGCACATCGAGTTCGTCGGGCTCGAAGCGGTGCGCCGCGATTGGACCGAGGTGAGCAAGCGCTTCCAGCGCGAGCTCATGCAGCGCGTCTTTCACGGCCAACCGGTCGAGGAGTTCGTCGAATCCTTCGTCGCCGAGCTGAAGGAAGGCCGCTACGACGACGAGCTCGTCTACCGCAAGGCCGTGCGCAAGGACCTGCGGGCGTACACGAAGACCACGCCGCCACACGTCAAGGCCGCGCGCAAGCTCGGCAGCTCCGCCGGACGCATCATCTCGTACGTCATCACCAAGAACGGCCCCGAGCCGATCGAGGCGCTGTCGGCGCCGCCGAGCTACGACCACTACATCGACCACCAGATCGCGCCCGTCGCCGACGCCGTGCTCCACATGCTCGACAAGAGCTTCGACGCGATCGTGCCGCGCAAGGGACAAATGTCGCTCTTCTGAACGCCCGGTTGCGGGCTCGCCCGACGCCGTGCCGCCGCGCCGGGCGAGCTTCCACCACTCCGACGATTGTGGTGAACTCCGCGCAGCGTCCAATACACCGTAGGAGAAGCTCATGTCCGATTTCGTTCGTGTCGCCGCCCGCTCCGAGATTCCCGAAGGCGAGGGGAAGGTCTTCGAGGTCGATGGCGAGGAGATCGCCCTCTTCAACGTGGACGGCGATCTGCACGCGATCCACAACGTCTGCAAGCACCAGGGCGGTCCCCTCGGCGAGGGCGAGCTCAACGGATGCATCGTCACCTGCCCGTGGCACGATTGGACCTTCGACGTGACCACCGGTGTCTCGCCCGAAGACCCCGACTGCTCCGTCGCCCGCTACGAGGTCAAAGTCGAAGGCGACGACGTCTTCATCCACCGTTGAGCGACCCCAGCGGTTGCGGCGAACGCCTCGCCGTCGGGTTGCCCGGGCTCGAGGTCGACCCGCCCACGGAAGCCCGGTTGCGCGACCTCGCGCCGGCGTGCGTGATCCTGTTTCGCCGCAACGTCGACGGGCCCCGGCAGCTGCGTGAGCTCACCGCCGCCCTCGGCGCGCTTCCCTCGCGGCCGATCATCGCGGTGGACCAGGAAGGCGGACGGGTCGCCCGTTTGCGCGAGCCGTTCACCGCCGTACCGGCGGCCGCCCGTATCGGCGCGACCGGTGACCCCGACCTGGCGTATCGTGTCGGTCGTCTGCTCGCGCGCGAGCTCCGCTGTGTCGGCATCGAGCTCGACTTCGCCCCGGTGCTCGACGTCTGCGATCACCCCGCCAACGAAGCCATCGGCGACCGCGCCTTCGGCAGCACGCCCGAGTCGGTGACGGTCATGGCCGGCGCCCTGCAACGCGGCCTTCACGATGGCGGCGTCATCGCCTGCGGCAAGCACTTTCCGGGACACGGCCATACCGATGCCGACTCGCACTTCGACCTTCCCGTCGTGCGCCGCTCGCGGCCGGAGTGGGAGGCGATCGAGAAGCCTCCCTTCGTGGCCGCCATCGCGGCGGGCTTGCCGATGCTGCTGACCGCGCACGTCGTGCACACCGCCCTCGACGCGGAACGACCGGCGACGTTGTCGCGCGGGATCGTCCACGACCTGTTGCGCACGGAGCTCGG
>CALJUJ010000759.1 GCA_937975525.1 uncultured bacterium | reverse complement strand
GCGCCGCGCCGAGCGCCGTGCGGCCGCCATCGCGACCGCACGTGAGCGCTTCGGCCTCACCGTCGACGACACCGCGATCGTCTCTCCGGACGCAGCGGCGCTGGCTCTTCCCGTCGCGACCATCGGCGAGGATACGCTGACGCTCGCGGCGCTCGGGCTGGCGCATCGGCCGCCGTTCTTGCGCGACGCCGTGCGTCGGGCCATCGACGACGAGCTACTCATCCGCGCGGCGGAGGCCGACGCGCCCCCGCTCGAACGTGAGCAACTCGATCGCCTGCGGCGTGAGGTACTCGGCGAGCTGGCGGTCGAACGACTCATGCGCGACACGGCTAGCGACGTCGACGAGGCGCAGCTCCGCGATCTTTACGAGCGCCAGCGCGATCGCTTCACGCACCCCGAGCGGCGCGTGCTCGAGGTCGTCCGCGTCGCCGCGGAGAGCGGCAACCTGCGCGACGCGCGCGCCGCCGCTGAGGCGCTGCGCCGGATCTGGAGCCCGGGAGGCCCGATCCACCAGCGCAATCGAGCCGAGGTCTGGGGACCGATCGACCGTGCCTCCCTGGCGGCGGCGACATCGGAGGAAGTCGCCCGCGTCGCCTTCTCGCTGGATCTCGGCGAGACCAGCGAGCCGCTCCTGGTCGAGCCGCCCGGAGCCGGAGCGGAAATCGCCTACGCGTTGCTGCGTCCCTACGAGGTCGTCCCCGCGGGGACGGACACCTACGCCGAGGCGCGCGACGAGGTCGTCGAGATTGCAGCGCAGGAGCGCGCGGCAAGCTCGCGCGGCGAGCTCCGCAACACGCTACTGCGCCGCGCAGGTCTGCGCATCCTGCCGCCCTTGTTCGCCTGCGAGCTGGGCGCGGCGACCGCGCCGCCGTCAGCGCCGCTCGCGGACGAAGATGCGGATGAGAGCCGGTAGGACGACCAGGTTGCCGACCAACATGCAAAGCATGCCGATGACGAGCAGCACCCCCATGCTCGAAACTCCCTGGTGCCCCGACAGAGCGAGACTACCGAAGCCGACCATGGTCGTCAGCGCGCTGTAGAAGACGGCCGCAGCCGTCGTCTGCGGCAGCGAGTGGTCCGCCATGCCGGCGCGCGCCCGCCGCAACAGGTGGATCCCACTGTCGACGCCGACGCCGAGCAGGAGTGGCAGCACGACGACGTTGACGAAGTTGAACGACATGCCGAGGCCGACGGCCGCGCCCGTCGTCGCCAGCAGTCCAATCGCCGCGGGAAACAGGATCAACGCCGGATCGTCGATGCGGCGCTGCAGCACCGCGAGCAAGAGAGCGATCGCGACCGCCGCGAGCGCGAGTGCCTCGACCATGGAGCGCGCCGTCGCCCGGCCGAACGACACCAGATTGGCAGCCACACCGGTCGCATTCGGCGCCACCTCGCGCACCGCGTCGACGAACGCCTCCATGCTCTCGCTATCGTCCAACTCGTCGCGGGCGAAGACCTGCACCCGGGCGCTGCCGTCCGGAGCGAGGTAGCGGTCGCGGATCTGCGGCGGCAGGCTGTCGAGGTCGACCACTTCGGGCTCCAGCGCCGCATCGAGCCGCTGCAGCTGCTCGTCGAAATTGCCGAGCAGGACCTTCTCGAGCCGCTGCAGCGCCGCCTCGGGCGCAGCGTCGTCCGCGACGCGCTGGAGAAAGAAATCGAGCTCCGCCCGCAGCCGGGCGGCACTCGCCTGCAAGGTCGCACTGTGCCCCGCCCCGAGGGCTTCGGGGGCGAGCGCGGCATGCAGCGCCCGCAAGGCGAGCACCTGCGCCGCCGGGGTCACCGGCTCGGCGACGACGGCCGGGGGCGGCGGCTCCAACAGGAACGCCGCGTCGGCGAGGATGTCGCGCTTCTCTTCCTGGTCGACCGGAACGTAGTCGGCGGCCGTGATCGTGTGGCCGACGACCTCGAGCGCCTCGAGCCGCTCGGCGACGGCGACCGCAGCGTCGAGATCCGTAGCCAGGACGTCGACGCTCCACGGTGAACGCTGTGCGTCGGCGAGCAGGTCCCGAAAGGCAGCGACGGATTCCGTTGCTGGGTTGCGCAGGCCGATGACGTCGGTATCGAAACGGAGCTGCGGCAGCGCCGCCAGCGAGATCGCCCCGGCCGCGACCGCCGCCAACAGCGTCGCCACCGGCGCACGCATCGACAAGCGCGCCGGCGCGAGCGCCGCCGCCGTCCAGGGCTGTGTCCTCGGGTCCGCCGCGGTCAGCCGCGCCATCGCCGGGAACAGCGTCAGCGTCAGCACGAAGATCACGATCATTCCGCCAGCGGTGATCAGACCCAGCTCACTCACGCCGCGATAGTCCGTCGGCACGAAGGCGAGGAATCCGATCGCCGTCGTTACCGCGCAGAGCAGCAGCGAAGGGGCCACCTCGCGCGCCGCGATCTGGATCGCGCGGTCGGGATCTCCCTCGCGACGGCACGCCTCGGCGAAGTGCATGCCGAGGTGGAGCGGGAAGTCGACACCGAGACCGATGAACAGCAGGCCGAAGGTAATCGATAGAATATTCAAACTTCCCACGGCCGAGGTGGCGAACGCCGACGTCCACACCAGACCGACGAGCAGCGTGCAGACGGCGGCCGCTACGAGCGATCGCGATCGCAGGGCGAGAAACAGCACGCCCATGATCAGCACGAACGAAGCGACCCCGCCGATGCCGACGTCCCATGCCAGGTCGTACATTTCGTCGTAGTTCAGCGCCGGGTTGCCAGTGATCCGCACCTTCACCCCACGCTCCGGCGTCAAATCGAGAGCGTTGGCCGCGGCGCGAATGTGCGCGATCGCCGCGTCTGCGGCGAGCAGCCGATCGAACTGGAGGTTGGGCCCGGCGACGATGACCTGCCGGGGGACGACGTCGAGCCCGTAACCGGCGACCAGCAGCTCCTCCCAGGAGACGGCGACCGGGAACTCGTGGACCATCTCGACCGTCGCGTCACCGATGCGATCGAGCACGTCGGGCCACTGCGCGGCGCCCTCGCCGAGCGACTGTTGGTGCTCGAGCCCGAGGCGGACGACGCGCGCCAGGCTGGCGACGGTCGGCTCCCGAGACAGCTCGGCGAGCACCGGTTGCATCTCCGCGACCCGGTCGCTGAACTGCCACAGCTCTTCCGTCGTTCGGTACAACAGCGCGTTGCGCGCGAAGAAGGGCAGCGCCGCCGGTGCGTAGACGTCGCGAAAGAGATCCGGAGCCGCAGCGAGCCGTTCGGCCAGGGCGCCGGTGGCGCTGCGACAGAGCTCGGGCGTGTCGGCGTCGACGACGACCAAGAGAGCGTCGTCGAGCGACGGGAAGTGAACCGCCATTTCGCGCGCGGCGCGCTGGAACGGCAGGTCGGGGTCGAGGAGCTGCTTGTTGTCGAGGTTGAAGCCGAGATTCAGAGCGACGTAGACGAGCATCGCGACCGTCGAAATGGCCGTCCCCCAGGCGACGAGGGCGGCCCGCTGCCACGCCGCGGCCACCCACCGGTCGAGGACGACGAAGGCGAAGGGGGCGCGGTTCGATGCTGGGTTCAAAGTAGCTTATCCTCGAGATTTCTGAGAAGTGTGCACGCAATGCAGTCGCCGCGCCACCGCCCCTGGTCGCGCCGCTCGATTCGGCTCGGCGTCACGCTGCTCGCGTGCGCGTGCCTGTCGGCGCCGCCGGCGCTCGCCGAGGAACCGGACCCGCTGTTCGACGTTCTCGACGAAGACGAGCCGATTGGATTTCCCGACCCGTTGGAGTCCTTCAACCGCGCCACGTTTCGCCTGAACGATCGGCTCGATCGCTTCGTCCTCGACCCGATCACCATGGCCTACCGGGCCGTCGTGCCCGACCTCGCCAAGCGTGCGGTCGTCAACGCGCTGGTGAACCTCAACTCGCCGGTCGTGATCGCCAACGACGCGATGCAGGGGCGCTTCCACGACGCCGGCATCACCCTCTGGCGGTTCGTGATCAACTCTACCGTCGGCGTAGCCGGCTTGATGGATCCAGCCTCGCGGGTCGGCGTCGAGGGACACTTCACCGACTTCGGCCAGACGCTCGCCTGCTATCGAGTCCCGAGCGGCCCCTACCTGGTGTTGCCGCTCTTCGGCCCGACGACGGCGCGCGACAGCGTCGGCGCCGTCGTCGACCTGGTGATGCGGCCGACGACGTTCTTCATGAGCGGCACCGACGCCTTGGCCTTCACCTCGATCCATCGCGGCAGCTACGGAATCGCCTGGCGTGCCGACTCGCTGTCGGCCCTGCAAGCGTTGGAGGAAGCCTCGCTCGACTACTACGCCGCCCTGCGCAACGCGTACTACCAGAACCGGACAGGCGAGATACGCGCCCACTGCGGTCCGGCGGCCGCGCGGCCCTGAGCCACTACCGGCGTCACGGCCCGGTGGCGAATTCGGCGATCTTCTCCTCGACACTCTCGCGCAAGGCGGTGAAGCCGCCGGAGCGCAGCACCCCGGCATAGTCGGAACGGCGAACCGCAAGCTCACTGACGGTACCCTTCAAGTAGAGGTCGATCACCTGCCAGCCGGCGCTCGTTTCCCGCATGCGATAGACGATGGAGACCGGCTCAATGCCCGGATCGACGACCTCGGTCTTCACCGCCAACGTGTCGCGTCCGCCGGGCTCGACGCCATGCACCAGAAATTGCTGGCCGTGGAAGCCCTCGAGGCGCGAGGCGTAGTTGGCGACCATGAAACGCTTGAACAGCTGCAGCCATTCGGCCCGCTCGTCATCGGAGAGCTTGCGCCAGTGGGCGCCGACCGACTTCTCCGCCATGAAGGCGAGATCGAACACCTCGCGGATGACCGGATCGAGCAGATCCTGCCGGCCCTCGAGCCCCAGCTCCTCGGCGTCACGAAGCGCCGCGAGCATCGCCGCATGCAG
>CALJUJ010000758.1 GCA_937975525.1 uncultured bacterium | reverse complement strand
CCCGCGCGAGGCCGAAGTAGGTCACTCGTGGTCCGCGCAGGCCGGTCGGGGTCGGTGTCGCCGTACGCGTTGGCGTTCGCGTTGCCGTCGCGGTCGCCGTACGCGTCGGTGTCTCCGACCGGGTCGGTGTACGTGTCGCGGTGCGGGTGCGCGTGGGCGAGCGCGTGATCGTCAAGGTGGGGGTCGGCGTCGCACTGCGCTCGCGGGTCGGTGTGAGCGAGCGCGTCGGCGTCCGGGTCGGGCTCGCCGTGTGCGTCGGAGTCGATGTCGCCAGGGCCGTCCGCGACGGCAGCGGCGAGGGCGGGCGAGTCGGCGTGCGGGTCGCGGTGGCTGTGGCGGTTGTTGCGCCGACCGACGACGTGGGCGTCGCCGTCGAGGGCGCCGGCGGTGTCGGGCTGCGGGTGCGCGTCGGGGTGTGCGAGCGCGTCGTCGTGGCGGTGCGTGTTGGGGTTGCCGGGGCGGCGCGCGTCCGAGTGGCGCTGGCCAGCGCAGTGGGAGTGAACGTTGGCGGGTTGGGGTCGTCGCCGACGCGCACGATCCAGGAAGCGAGCGGCCCGGGGATGCCGGCGACGTCGCGCACCTGAACGCTGCACAGCGTGTCTCCGGGAGGGAACTCGAGGGTACGGGCGATCTGCGCGCAGAACTGCACACGCGTGTTGGGTTCGACGAAATTGGGATTGCCGAAGTCGTCGAGAGTGCAGCTGACCCGCGGCGCCGTGAACGCCTCGAAGGGGCAGCCGAGATCGTTCAGGGTGATGGTCGTGGCGAGCGTCGGATCGATGTGGGGGGCGGCGACGGCCGGCACTCCGCCATCGCACACGGCGGGATCGCCGTCGCCGAGCGGGCGATTGCAGACGATCTGCAGGTCCGGCCGCACGCTGGTGTCGTCCAGGCGGACCGTGGTGCGACCCGGACGGGAGCCGTTGTCGCCTTCGGCAGCTTCGACGACGATGCGAAAGCCGGAGCCGGCGTTGCGGAAGTAGACCGGCGTCGAGCCGATCCGTCCGAGCTCGGCGACGGGACGACCGCTCGCGGCTGCGATGCCTACGAAGACGATGCGCGGCCCGGAAGCCTGGGGAAGGTCACGCAGGCGGGGGAGGGCGGCGAGGTCGGCGCTCGACGGCGATCCGTCGCCGTTGACGTCGCGGGCGACGCATGCGCGCAACCGATCGAACAAGACGTCGACCAGAGCGGTGGCGTCGGCTGCTGTGACCGCGCCGTCGCAGTCGACGTCGCCCGGACCCTGGCCGTGCACGGTGGTGGCGCTGGCCGCGACGAGGGCGGCGACGACCGCGAGGGCGAGCGCGCCGCGCCGCGGCGCTGCGGGTGCATGTTCAGGGCGCGCCGCGGGCATGGCAGGCAGGCTATGCCACAGGCCGGAGGCGTTGCGCTACCAGCATCTCGGGTCGGGCGTGGGTGTTCGCGTGCACAATTTCGTTGCGGGCGGCGCCCCAGGACTGTACGGCCGCGGCGATGATCGTGACACTTTCTCGGCGGTTGTGATTCTGGTGACGGCTTGCGATCATTCGGCACGGCAGTTGCAGATCTCGATAGGAGCACGTCGAGAGGGACGTGGGCCACGGGCGGATAGCCCGGGCGACAAGAGGAGGAGGAGCGACATGGCTCTTGGATTTCTGCCGGCGAAGGATGGTGAGTTCTGGGCGACCGTGACCCAGGAGCGGGGGCTGCAGTCGGAGGAGGCCTTGCTGTTGGCGGTACTGGAGCAAGCGGTGGCCGATCTCGACGACAGCAACGCCGACGTGCGTGGCGACGCGGAGCGCTACATTTTCCGTAGTCGCACGACCGACGGTGCCTTCAGCTTCAACGCCGTGTGCGCGCACTTCAGGCTGTCGCCGGAAGCCGTGCGCGAGGCGCTCAGCGATCGACGTGGCCCGCAAGGCCGTGTGCGCGAGCGCCGCTACCGCAAGGCCGCGTAGCGCAGCTCTTCTAGCTCGGTACCGTCTAGCTCGGTACCTGGGATTGCCAGGCGGCGTCGACGCGACGGAGCAGCTCTTCGAGCGAGCTGTCGTTCTCGATGATCACGTCGGCAACCTTGCGGCGCTCGGCATCAGCGAGTTGAGCGCGAATGCGTGCATCGATTTGCACCCGCGGAAGTCCTCGCTGGGACTCGATGCGCGCGACGACGGCTTCGGTGGGAGCCGACACCACCCAGACCTGGTCGACGAGCGCCGTCCAACCGGCTTCGATCAGGATTGCAGCTTCGATGACGGCGGGGGCCGGCGCACCCGATTCGGCGTAGGCGCGAAGACGTTGCTCGATTTCGGCCGCGATCAGCGGGTGGACGATCGCGTTGAGGTCGCGAAGCTCGAGATCGGAAGAGCACACGTCTGAACTCCAGTCACACTGATATATCTCGT
>CALJUJ010000757.1 GCA_937975525.1 uncultured bacterium | reverse complement strand
TCTGCACCCAGTGCGCGGCGACCTGCGGCGAGAAGATCGAGTCGCCCGGCCCCGGCGGTCTGGTGTGAACGGCGTGGAAAGCGGACGCCCGCTGCGCATCGCCACCCTGCTGCCGAGCGCGACCGAGATCGTCTGCGCGCTCGGGCTGCAGCAGCAGCTCGTCGGTGTCTCCCACGAATGCGATTTCCCCGCCGGCGTCGACGCGCTGCCGCGGCTGACCCGCGCCAAGATCGATGCCCACGGCACCTCCGCGGCGATCGACACCGCCGTACGCGACCTGGTGGCACGCGGCCTCGGCGTCTACGCGATCGACACCGACGCGCTCCGCGCGGCGGCGCCCGACGTGATCGTCACCCAGGACCAGTGCGACGTGTGCGCGGTGACGCTCGCCGACGTCGAGGCCGCGGCGCGCGAGTGGCTCGGCACGGACGCGCGCATCGTATCGCTGCGGCCGGCTCGCTTCGACGACATCCTCGCCGACGTCGCCCGGGTCGGCGAAGCGGTCGACGCGGCGGCCGCCGCGCAAGCGTGGCTCGCGACCGCCCGCGAGCGCATCGACGCCGTGCGGACACGCGTCGGTGCCGCTCGATACCGGCCGCGCGTCGCGTGCATCGAATGGCTCGAGCCGTTGATGCTGGCCGGCAACTGGATTCCCGAGATGGTGGAGCTGGCGGGGGGTCGCTACGCTGCGGTGGCGCCCGGCGTTCATAGCCCGGCCGCCGACTGGGATCGACTGATCGAGCTCGACCCCGAGGTCGCGGTGGTGATGCCCTGTGGGTTCGGGTTGGAGCAGAGCCTCCGCGAGCTGCCGGCGTGGACCGCGCAGGCCTCCTGGCGCGCGCTGCCGGCGGTTCGCAACGGTCGCGCCTACGTCGTCGACGGCAACGCCTATCTCAACCGACCGGGGCCACGGATCATCGACAGCCTCGAGCTGCTCGGTGGACTGATCCAGCCGGGGCTGCTGGCGCACCGGATCCCCGCGGGCAGCTACTGCCGCCTCGGCGACGGTTGACATCGGGGCGACGCGCCTTAGCTTCGGTCACGCTAGCAACGATCGCACCGGCCGGTGCCATTACCCAGGAGGATCGCGTAATGGCACTGTTGTTCGACCCCATTGACTCCCTGCTGCGTCTGCAGCGGGACATCGACCGCTTCTACGGCAAGCCGCTCGTCGACTTCGGCGTCTCCGGACCGAGCGTCTTTCCCCAAATCAACGTGTTCTCGCGGGAGGATGGCTCGTTCATGGTCCGCGCCGAGGTTCCCGGGATCCGTCCCGAGGACGTACGCGTCGACATCGAGCCCGGCCGCCTGACCATCGCGGGCGAACGCATGGCCGCGTCGCCCGAGCGGGGCGGGGTACACCGGCGCGAGCGCGGGCACGGCGCGTTCTCGCGCACGCTGCAGCTCCCCACGGAGCTCGCCGTCGCCGAAGCGACCGCATCGGTGCGCAACGGCGTGCTCACCGTGCAGATCCCGAAGCACGAGAAGGCGCGCCCGCGGCAGATCGTCGTCGACGCTGCGTGAGGCGCGAGCAAGGAGGAACCATGACTGCCCAAGAGCTCGAAGTGAAGCAGAAGCAAGAGGTCGCGGACAAGGAAGGCGTGCGTCAGGGCCGATACTTCCAGCCCGACGTCGACATCTTCGAGGACGAGAACGCCCTGCGCATTCACGCCGACGTCCCCGGGGTGACGCCCGACCGCGTCTCCGTGGAGCTTCGCAACGACGTGCTGACCATCCAGGGTGAGGTCGACCTCGGAGCCTACGACGGCCTCAAGCCGGTGTACGCCGAGTACAACGTCGGCCACTACCTGCGGCGGTTTCGGCTACCGAGCCGGGATCACTACGATCCGGAGAAGGTGAGCGCCCGTCTCGACAACGGCGTGCTCGAGGTCGAGCTGCTGAAGTCGGAGGCTAGGCGTCCGCGCCGCATCGAGGTACGCGCCGACTGAACGTGCACGAGGCGCCGGACGCGTGCGCCCGTCCCCAGATCTTTTCACGAGCAAGGGCCGCCGCATCTGCAGGCGGCCCTTGCTCGTGGTGAGGAAGACCGCTCCGGTGCGGCGGCTGCCGGACTCAGTCGGCGGAGCCCCCTGCGCCGCCCTGGTAACGGGCGAACTCGCGTAGGAACGACAGCGACTCCATCGACC
>CALJUJ010000756.1 GCA_937975525.1 uncultured bacterium | reverse complement strand
TACGCGTTCGCCGACATCCTGGCGCCGGGCATCGATCAGGAGCTCAAGGACTGGGTCGCGGTGAAGTACTTCCGCATCCTCTGGCGGCAGTTGTTCGAGTACGGAGTGCTGCACACCGACCCGAATCCCGGCAACTACCTGGTGACCTATCATCCCAAGCTCGGGGTCCTCGACTTCGGCTCGATTCGGATCTTCTCCCCGCCGCTGCGGCTGGCCTATCTGGGCTTCGCGAAGGCGATTCTCGCATGGGACGAAGCGGAGCTCGCGCAGTCGTATCTGCGTCTCGGCTATCTCGATCCAGGAGACGATCCGGCTCCCCTGCATCGCATCGTCGAGATCATTTTCGAGCCGCTACGGATCGACGGCGACTACGACCCGCGCAGCTACGATGCGGTCGAGCGCGGAATGCAGGTCGCCAATCTCGCACTCGAGCACCGCATCTTCAATGCGCCGAACCATCGTGTCTTCCTCGTGCGTGCCCTGATGGGGCTCGACGCCTACTTGAAGCAGCTCGGGGCGGTGCGCAACTGGCGGGCGGAGTTTCAGCGGTGTGTCGAAGCGGTGCGCGACGGTGCGGCCGAGGATCTCTTCCGCGCCTGAGGGATACGGCTGCCGCCGATCTGGTGAAAGAGGCTCGACTCCCGCTTGTAGAAGCCGGTGCTGTGGAACGAGTCGGCCAGGCCGAGCAGCGTGTAGTCGAGGTGGTGGCAGATCTCGTGGAGCAGCGTCCGCAGGAACGTGCGGTAGGCGACGACCTGACCGCGCTTCGCGGTCAGCATCCACAGTTGGATCGTCGGTGTGCTTCCCGGGGTGGACGTGTAGAGCCCGTGCAGCTCACCACTCGGATTCGACGGTCGCGTGCCGTTCACGGTCACGCAGACGCGCGTGACATCGAGCGCCGCGCAGATCTCGTCGGCGATCGACTGCGCGACGGCGGTCACCGCGGTGGACGACGCGGAGGCGAGCGCGTCGGCGAGTGTTTCGACGCTCTTGCGCAGGGGCAGCGATGCGCGCAGGCGAATCGACGTGGTCGCGTCGCTGCGATCGTAGATACGTCGCTGGCTGGCGGAGAGGCGGCTGCGGAAGGCCGGCATCGACGCGAATCGACTATTCGCTGGAGCGCTCTTGGCGATTGACGATGCAGAACGCCCGGTAGATCTCGATGAGAATCTCGCGCTGGGGTTCCGTCAGGTGGGGGTCGCGGCGGAGCTCGCGCACCGCGTCGACTTCGTCGACGTCCTTGGGGTCGAGCACGCCGGCCTGGAGGTAGAGGGTCTCGGCCGAAAGACGAAGCGCGCGGGCGATCGACTGCACGATCGCACCGCTCGGGTTGCGGATGCCCGCTTCGATGTCCTTGAGAACGCTCGCGGAGATGCCGCTCTGCTCCGACATCTTGCGCAGGGAGATGTTGGCGAGCTCGCGTTGCGCGCGAATGTAGTCGCCGACGCCGCGCGCCTCCTGCTTTTCGGTCTTCTTCGCACTCGCCATCTAGCCGCTATCTAGTCGCCGGGCCGGTGGCCTTGCAAGCCGATCAGCGCTGCATGTCGCGTGGCGAGGCACGCACGGCGCGATCGTAGGCCCACGCGCGGATGTGGTCGACCTGCTCCTTCATCGTCTTCGACAGCGGCACGACCGTCGAGGTGGCGTTGAGGATGTCGTCTTCGGTGACCTCGCGGTCCTCGAGACGCGCCGCCGTGCAGGCTGCCACGACGCACTGCTCGCACTCGGCGCCGGTCCAACCCTTGGTGAACTTCTTGAGGCGCTCGAGGTCGAACGCGTCGGTGGCGACGCCGCGTCGCTTCAGATGGATGCGGAAGATCTCGACGCGCTCGTCGTCGGTGGGAAGGTCGACGAAGAAGACCTCGTCGAATCGGCCCTTGCGGATCATCTCGGCGGGGAGCAAGTCGATGCGGTTGGCGGTCGCCGCGACGAACAGCCCGCTCGCCTTCTCCTGCATCCAGGTCAGGAAGAAGGCGAAGATGCGGCCGAGCTCCGACGCCTCGCTCGTTTGCGCGGTGATGCCCATCTCGATCTCGTCGAACCAAACCACGGCGGGCGCGATCTGCTCCAGCATGCGGCAGGTTTGCACGAACGCGCCCTCCGGCTTCCCGTGGCGACCGGAGAAGATCTCGATCATGTCGATCCGGTACAGAGGAAGCTGGAAGCAGCTGGCGATCGCCTTGGCCGACAGGCTCTTGCCGCAGCCGGAGATGCCCATCACCAGAAGCCCCTTGGGCACGATGTCGGCACTGATCTCGTCGCGCATCAAGAACAACTTGCGCCGCTCCATCAGCCACTTCTTGAGGAAGTCGAGGCCGCCGATCGAGTCGATGTCCAGCCCCGTCGAGATGAACTCGATCACGCCGGTGCGGTTGACCAGCAGGCGCTTCTCCTCGAGCAACGCCGGCATCGAGCTCTGGTCGAGTCGGTGGTCGCGGGCGATCGCACGTCGCACCGCGTGCCGGGCTTCGTCGAGAGTGAGACCTTGCACCGCCCGGGCGAGGACGCCGATCGTCGATTCGCTCGCATCCACGGTGACGTCGGAGCGCTGCGCGAGCACTTCCATCTCGTCCCGGAGAAAGCTCTCGAGCTCGGTGACGTCGGGTACGGTCAGCTCGAGCACGACCACGTCGCGCGAGATCTCGTCCGGGAGCTCGAGAACGGGCGAGGTGATGACCACGAACTTGCCGCGGTCGAAGCAGGCGTCGTAGAGATCGCGCAAGCGTCGGCGAATCTCGGGCGATTCGCGGATCGAATCGTGGATGTCCTTGAGCTGGAAAATCGCCGGTCCTTCGTAGTCGGCGATGAAGTCGAGCGCCTGCCGCGGTTGCCGGGTTTCCTCACCGGCGCTCTCGCCGTTCTCCCGGCGTAGGCCCTCGGTCAGGCTCCACGTCCACAGCGGCACCGGCTCGGCGAAGAAGGACTCCGCCGCCCCACGCAGCAGCGTACGGAGCCGGTGCTCTTCGGTCGAGCGGATGTATGTGATCGGCCGGCCCGATTCGATGATCTCCCGCAGCGCGGCGAGTGCCTTGCTCTCTTTGGGTGGATGCGGGGCGGCGACGGAAGAAGTCTGCATCGGTCCGGATGTCCTCCTCGTACGCGCCGCCTAGGGGCGGGCGGCGCCTTTCGGTTCGGTGGCGATCGCGAGATGGTCGGCGCCGGCTTCTTTCGCCGCGGTCATGATGTCGATCGCTCGCTCGAGGACCACGTTGCGGTCCCCGTGGAGAATGACGTTGCGCGTGCGCTGTTGTTCGAGCGCGATCCGTAATTCGTCGACGAGGCCGTCGCGGGCGATCGCACGGCCGTCGATCTCGATGCGGTCGTCGGCGGTCGCCGTGACGACGACGCCTTCCGGGCGGTCGCTGCCGCTGCCGGCACGCGGCAGCTCGACCGGGGTCGATTGCTGGGTCAGCGCCGTGCTCGTGACCATGAAGATGATCAGCAGGACCAGAAAGATGTCCGTGAGCGGAGTGACGTTGATCTCGGCGACGATCGGATCATCGCCGGTGCCGTCGTCAGGACGGGGTAGCGTCACGCGCTGCCTGCCTTTCCCGAATCTGCGCCGCGTTCTCGACGCGGGCGACCAGCTCGTCCGTCCAATCGCGCCACTGCGAGGCCAGGTTGCCGATACGCACCATGAGGCCATTGTAGGCGAAGATCGCGAGCACGCCCACGAACAATCCGCCCGCGGTCGCGATCAACGCTTCGGAGATACCCGCGGCGACGATGGCGAATCCCCCGGAGCCGCTGGCGGCCATGCTCTCGAACGAGCGGATGATGCCGAGAACCGTTCCGAACAGCCCGATGAAAGGAGCCAGGCTGCCGATGGTTCCGAGCAGCCATACGAAGCGCTTCAGGTTGCGCGCGACTTCGGAATGGTGCCGCCGCGCCATGCGGTCGCGCAGCTCTGCGGCGGCGCCTCCTTCCGGGTCGGCGAGAACCGCGCGGAAGACGGCCGCCAGCGGGGAGGGGTCGCGAAGCGCGAGGGTGCGGACGTCGCCGAGGCCGCCGCGGTCCCATGCCTCCGCCACCGCCCGCTGCAGCCGCGCGGCCTGCCGCGCACCGCGCCCGAGCACCCACAGGCGTTCGATCACGATGGCGAGACTGACCACCGAGCACGCGATCAGCGGGTACATGACCACGCCGCCGGTGCGGATCAGCGAAACGAGATCGTCTCCGAACATGGGAGCCAGCTATACCGGCGCGCCGGCGGCCGGGCAATTTCGCCCGGGCGCCGTCGTCGCCGTCACTCCACGCGCCACAGCGGCGGCAGGGGCATGTCGGTCGCGCCGCGACGTTGCGCGAAGGCGTGGGCGAAGGCGCCGAAGGAACCACGCTGGCCGGCCTGGCGGGGGAGGAGGATGCTGACCTGGGTGCGTGCGCCCGGGGCGAGAACCGCGTCGCTCTCGTGTTGGGTGCGGGCGATCTCGAGCGACTCCGGGTCCTTGCTGACGAGCACCCGGTAGAGGACGCGAACCCCTTCGACCGTCTCGGCGAAGGGATTCTCGACGGTGATGTCGAGGAATAGCTCCGATTCCTCGATGCGCTGCGTCGCCTGCACGAGCGGCAGCCGGCCGAAGTCCCGCTCGAGCGGATCGGCGACGGCTTCCGGGGAACGCGTGCTGCAGCTCGCGGTCGCGAGCAGCAGTGCGCAACAAACGATCGAGGTGAGACGCATCGAAACTCCTGTCCTGTTGCAGGACCCCGCTTCTATGGGGCGCAGCGCGCGAGCGCAACATCGGTCCCGCGCTTGGGCCCGTCGCCCGCCTCGCGTATGGAGGGGCATGGCGACCCCATTGGAAAGACGCTATCCGCGGGCGGCGTCGGCGCTGCCGCGGGCGTCCTTCACGACCTTGCCGACGGCCGTGGAGCGACTGAGTCGCCTCGGCGCCGAGATCGGCTGCCCCGATCTCTGGGTGAAACGCGACGACGTCAGCGCGCCGCTGTACGGCGGCAACAAGCCGCGCAAGCTCGAGTTCCTCCTGGGCGATGCGCTCGCACGGGGACGCCGGGGCGTGCTGACCACCGGGGGAACCGGAACGCACCACGGCCTGGCGACGGCGATCTACGCCCGTCACCTGGGGCTCGACTGCGATCTCGTGCTCCTGGACCAACCTCTCACCGAGCACGTTCGGCACTCGCTCCTGCTCGACTATGCCGCCGGCGCTACGTTGCACTACGCGAGCAGCGTCGCCGGCGTGGCCGCGCGAGCCACGCGAGTTCTGGCTCGGCAATCCCTGCGTGGACGTCCGCCGTACATCGTTGCGACGGGCGGAAGCTCGGCCCTGGGCACCGTCGGGTACGTCGATGCGGCCTTCGAGCTCGCCGAGCAGGTGGCCGCGGGCATCGTTCCCGAGCCCGCCTGGATCTACGTCGCCGCCGGCTCTGCGGGTACCGTGGCCGGTCTGTCGCTCGGACTCCAGCTCGCCGGGCTGCGGTCGCGTATCTGCGCGGTCAGCGTGTCCGACTTGCTGCCGCCGACGCAGGCAAAAATCGCTTCGCTGGCGCGGCGCTGCCTGCGCCGGCTACGGCGGGCGGATGCGGAGATCGCTGCCATCGAGGTCGACCCGAACGTCGTCCGGCTCGAGAGCGGTTACGTCGGACCGGGTTACGGTGCGCCGACGCGCGAGGGGTTACAGGCGATCGCCCGGATGCGGTCGGCGGAAGGTATCGACCTCGAACCGACCTACACGGGCAAGTGTCTGGCGGCGCTCATCGCCGACCGTGCTGCGGGTGCATTGGCCGGCGGGCCGGTGCTGTTCTGGAATACCTACAGCAGCATCGATCCTGCGGCGCACCTGCCGCCGTTGCCCGACCATCGCGAGCTTCCTGCGGCCTTCCATGCCTTGTTCGAGGGACCGCTACCCGATGGTGGGTCGCGTTGATTTCGATCGCGACCAGCGGTGATTTTCGCCGTGGCCCCGTAGCGGCACGGAGGGTGCGTTCGCACCATGGGGTGGGCCGTTTCGCACCGCCCGGCCGTGCGG
>CALJUJ010000755.1 GCA_937975525.1 uncultured bacterium | reverse complement strand
TGACGCTCGGCGCCGCCGCGCACCGACACCTCGGATACGCCCGGCACACGCTCCAGGCGCACCCGGACGTGGTCGTCGATGAAGTCGCGCATCATCGTCATGTCGATGCGACCGGCGTGCTCCGGCAGCGGCTCGACGCGCAGGAAGATGAACGCGTTGTTCGAGAACGAGCTCGTGAACAGGCGCGGCTCGTCGACGTTCTCGGGATACGACGGCACTTGGCTCAGGGCGTTGTTGACGCGGATCAGCGCCTCGTTGATGTCGACGCCGAACGGAAACTCGAGCTCGATCTCCGCGTCACCGGTGCGGGCGACCGACACCATCCGCTGCAGGCTCGGGATGTCGCGCAGGTACTCCTCCTGCTCGATGACGATTTCCTTCTCGACGTCCTGCGGAGTCGCGCCGGGCCAATTCGTGCGCACGCTGATCGTCCGGATCTCGAGATCAGGAATCATCTGCACCGGTACGCGAAAGACCGCGACCAGCCCGAAGAGGCAGACGATGAGCACGGTGACCGTGAGCAGCGTCCCGTGCCGAATGGCCGGTTCGATCATCGACCGCCGTGCGCTCCGTTGTCCCGAGCCTCGAAGCGAACCCGTTGCCCCTCGCGCAGGGCCTCGTTGCCGCGGACGACGACGAGCTCGCCGACGCGCAAGCCGCCGATGACCTCGACCTGCTCCGCGAGCGTCCGACCGAGGGTCACCTCGCGCGCGGCGGCGCGCGCTTCGTTCTCGCTTCCTTCGACGGACCAGACGGAGAAAGAGCCGTCTGCGCCCCGGAGCAGTGCATCGCGCGGCACGGATACGGCTGAGCTCGCCCCGGGGATCTCGAAGATCGCCTGCGCCGACATGCCGGGGAGCAGGCGCCCGTGCGCGGCGCTCACCTCGACCCGCACGAGGAACGTCCTCGCCACCGGGTCGTTGACCGGAACCCTCGCGCCGACCCTGGCGGGCAGAGGCTCCGCCGACGTTCCGTCGGGCCGCACTTCGACAGGCGTGTCCAGATCGATGTCGGCGAAGCGTTCCTGCGGAACCTGCACGTCGAGGCGCAGGTGCTCGATGTCGACGAGATCGAGCACCGGTGTTCCCGTCTCGACCCACTCGCCGGCCTCGGTGCGCTTGCGGCTGACGACGCCAGCGAAGGGGGCGACCAGAGAATGTCGAGCGAGGGCCTCGCGCGCGTGGCCGACCTCGGCTTCGAGCCGGGCCATCGCTGCGGCGCGCAGGTCGACCTCGGCAGCGCGCGCGTGTAGCTCGGTCTCCGGCAGGTGCTCGTCGCGGACCAGCGGCTCGGCTTCACGCAGCAGGCGTCGCGCTTCGGTCAACTGGACGCGGCCTTCGCGCAGCGCGGCTTCGGCCCGACGCAGCTCCAACGCCGCCACCTCACCGTCGAGCTCGAGCAGCACTTCGCCGGCATCGACCACGTCGCCGGCATCGACGTGCACGGCGCGCACGAGACCGCTGGTCCGCGGCGACAGGCCCGCCCGTTGGCGGGCCGTCACCGTGCCCGTGAGCCGCAGCGTCTCGGCCGTGACCGCGGCCACGACCTCGGCGACGCGCACCGGCGCCGGCTCGGCGGCCGCGACGCGAGGCCCCATCACCAGAACGCCCGCGACGACGGCGATCGCGGCGACGCCGAGCGAGTTCACGCCATGTTCCGTACGATCCATTTGCATTCGCCCTTCAGCGAATCCGCATTTTCACACCCGTGCAAGCCACCGGCGTCCTCGGGCAGGTATCGGGTGGCGACGCTCAGGATTCCTTCGGCACACGCCGCGACACTTCGTCGAGCAGGGTGTCGACGAGAATCTCCTCGGAGAGCGGAAACAGCGCGCGCTCCTCTAAGCGAACGAGTCTGGCGAGGCGGCGGGCGAACGGAACTAGTTCGTCGGTGCGACCCGCGCGGGCCGCCGTGGCACAGTCGCGCAGGAAGGCGTGGTCGGCCCGGGTTCGGGCGACGAGCACATCGTCGCCGGCCTGTTCCAGGCCCGGGAGCAGCAGCTCTTCCTCGACGGCAAAGTGCGGTTCGAGATCGCGATCGAATCGCTCGGCGAGGCGGCGCGCGACTTCGGCATCGGCGCGTCCCGCGTCCGCGAGCTTCTCGAGGCGCTGCGCCAGCACCAGCGCGTGGTGGTGGTCGGAGGACAGGCCGCGAAGACGAGGATCGCGTTGCACGTTCAGGCTCCGGACTTGGCCGCGCCGAGGTCGCGCACCGGCATCTCTTGTGGACGGAGCCGCAGTGGTGCCGAGCGCTCGGCGACCAAATCGGCGTTCTTCTCGTTGTACGAGAAACAGGTGTTGCGCATTCCCGGAACGTTGGCGAGCACGTAGGCATGGCGCTTCGCGGGCACGTCGTCGCGATGACGTTCCTCCGGCGGAACGTTCTGGAACAAGCGCACGAAGTGCAGCTGATACGCCGCCTGGGCGATCTCGACGAGCAGCTCCGAGACGCGATGGCAGCCGCTCGCACCGCCGACCAGGCGCCGCGCCTCGCCGGTGAAGCCGCGCTCGACTCGCTTGCCGACCAGGGCGTTCATGTTCACGTGGGTCATGTTGCAAACGGCGGTGAACGGACCGTTGCGAACCTCGCTGCGTGCGGCGACGATTTCGAGCGACGGGTGGAGAATCTCGACCTCGGCGTGGACGTCGTGCACCTCGTCTTGCAGGAAAGCTTCGATGAGGAAGCGGTCATCGCCCAGCGGGAAGATGTTGACTTCTTTGGTTCGGTGATAGACCGCGGCGACTTTGGGCATGTACGGGCTATACCCCGCCACCGGCGTGGTCGCCACAGCGATGCGGCCCGGGCCGGCTGCGCAGCGGCACGGGGCAAACCGAATCGTTGGCGGACGCTCGCCACATGTGCCACGGGGACGAGGCATGACGATGCGCGAACGCGAATACGACGTCGTCGTGGTCGGCGCGGGCACGGCCGGACTCGCTGCGGCCTACCACTTCGCCCGGCGTGACCTCCGCGTCGCTCTCGTCGATGCGCGGCCGTTCGCGACCAGCGGAGCACGCTGGGTCAACGGCGTGCCGCCGTGGATGTTCGACGCTGCCGACATCCCACGGCCACGAGATCCCGAGTTGCGATCCGAGGGGGGTCGCGCCGCGCTCTACGATCGCGCGTGGCGCCGCGTCCAGACGATCGCGCCGACGCCGATCTGGAGCTGCGACATGCGCCTGCTCGTCGCCCGCTTGCATGAGATGGCGGCGGATGCGGGCGTCGAGGGCTTCGAACGCTCGAGCGTAAGCGCGATCACCTGCGAGGATCAGCGCCCGCGGCACCTGACCCTCCATCCGAGCGCGTCAGGAGAGCGCGGCGCCTTGCGACTCGGGGCTGCGCTCTTCGTCGACGCGGGTGGTGTCGGCGGCGGGCTGCGACGGCACGTTCCCGGATTGGCCGCTGTCTGCCCCGACGTCGCCGCCGGTGACCTTTGTGTCGCGGCGCAGCGGGTCCACCGAATCGCCGACGTAGAGGCAGCCCGCCGTTTCCTCGCTGCGCGCGGCGCCGACGAGCACGACGTGCTCACCCTCGGCGGGATCGACGGTGGGTTCTCGACGTTGGTGATCGAGTTCGACTTCGAGAGCGAGGAGGTCGACGTGCTCGTCGGCACCATGGGCGACCGCCGCCAGCGCAATCCCCTCCAACTCGTGCAGTCGTTCCTCGGGGGCGAGGCGTGGCTGGGGGAGGTCCTCTTCGGGGGCGGCGGCACGATCCCCTTGCGCCGCCCGTACGACCAGCTGGCCGTCGAGGGCTGCGCGCTGCTCGGCAACGCCGGCTGTCAGGTGTTTCCGGCGCACGGCAGCGGCATCGGAGCCGGCATGGTGGCCGCACGGCAGCTGGCCGATGCAGCGACCGCGCACGCGGACCCCGGCTCGGCGGCGGCGATGTGGGGCTACCAAGCACGATTCATGCGGTCGCTGGGTGCGGTGCATGCGGCGTACGACGTGTTTCGTCGCATGACGCAAAGCCTCTCCTCCGAGGACGCCGAGGAGCTGCTCGGCTCGGGGCTGATGGTCGCGTCGGGCGCACAGGCTGCGCTGATGCAGCACATGCCGCTGCTGCGCTGTCGCGAGATCTTCCAGATCGCCAAGGCGGCGCTCGGCCACCCGCGCCTGGCGGCTCGCTTCGCGCCCGTCGTCGCGCGGCTGCCGTGGGTGCACGCGCACTACCAGCGCTACCCCGAACGTGGAGACGAGGTGGCGCTCGCTCGTTGGGCGCGGCGCGCGGCCCGGCTGGTCGGCGCCGAGCCCGACGCCCGTACGGTAGCCGCCGCGTCGGCATCGGCACCGGCGGCGCCGGTCGCCGGCTGACCTGCGTGGGCTATTTCTTGCGACGGCTCGCAGCACGCACGCGTGCCCGATCGGCCGCCGCCTTTGCTCGTGCCCGCGCTTCGACGGCGAGGATGCGCCGTACCTTCGCGTGGAACTCCTCGGCGGTGATGAAGCCGATGCAGGCGGCTGCCCCACACGCGCAAGGATTGTCTTGGTACTCGGAGAAGTCGTAGCCGTAGTTGAACGTGATCTCCTCGCCGGGGCGAATCGTCCGCGCGGCGACGATGAACACGCGGTCTTCCTCGTCCTGCTCGGCCTCCGCATTGGGCGCGCAGCTGTGGTTGAGAAAGCGCGCCCAGTTCCAGGAAACCGAGCCGTCGAGATCCTCGCGATCGTTCAGGGTGAACACGAAGGTGTTGCCCGCCTCGCACTCGGCGAGCGACTCCTGCTTGCTCATGCGCCGGCCGACGTACTCGATCAGGCGGGTGCCCTTGCGGATCTTGGCTCGCGCGAAGCCGCCCATGCCGTGGATCCCGGACGGGCGAAATTCGATCCAACGATTCGTCGAATGGGAGGCTTGGTCGTTCGAGTCCTGCATCGAGAAGACGTCGGTGATCCCAGAGGCGGGCGATCAGGTCAAGCGTCGACCGCGACCCTCAGCGCCGCCGCCGTAGCACGAGGTTCCTGCCCTGCTGCTCGAAATCGAAACGATCCAGGTAGGAGACCCCGAGCAGCGCCATCGGTAGCGCCGTGTCGAGGACCATACCGTCGACGTCGCGCACCGTGACCTTGTCGATGCGCAGTCGATCCAGCTTCACCCGCCACCCCTCGACGACGCCGTTGGCCGTCGCCGTACGCACCCTGGCCCCATTGCGAAAGCGCAGTCCGATACGCTCGGCCTCGACCCGCGAGAGCGTCGTCAATGACGCCCCGGTGTCCACCAGAAAGCGCACCTTGTGGCCATTGACCATGCCGTCCGCGAGGGAGTGCTCGCGCTCCTCGGCGGGCACCTCGAACGGCGCCCTCAGGGGCCGGCGCACCTGCCCGCGGGGGATCACCGACAGAGGTAGCGACCGGGTGACGCCGTCGACACGCACGACGGCATGGTCTGTATCCGCCTGAACGAGAGTGACCGTACCGAGCGTTTCGCCGACCGCCACGGTGACGGGCGCCGCCCCATCGACGACGAGCGCGGCGCTGCGGCCGGGCGTGAGCGCGACGACCTGGACGTCCGCCGCCGCCGCGAGGCCAGCACACAGCAACGCCACCGCAACGATCGATACGTGCGCGAAGGCGCAGAGGCGCGCCGTCGAATCGACGGACAAGATGCGTCGTGCCGTGGCGATCATGCTCCGCCACACGTAGCCCGCAACGCCGATGAACGCGACTGCTTTCGCGGCGTTCACCAACGCAAACGGCGGCGGACCGCAAGAGCGCGACCCGCCGCCGTTGGCGACACGAGGTTCGAGAGCGGACGTGCGCTGCTAGGGCGTCACCACCCCGTTCGAGTAGACCCGCGCGATGATGCCGTCGGCCCCGTTGCCGCCGGCCGGCCCCGGATTTCCTCCGTTGCCGTTGCCGCCGCCGTTGGCGCCGGTGCCGCCCGAGCCAGCCGAGCCACCGCCGCCTCCCGGACCACCGCTGCCACCCGTGGCGGCGTTCAACGGCCGATCGAGGGTTCCGCCGTCGACGGACACGGAACCGGTGCCGATGTGGAAGACCGACGCCGTCGGGCCAGCGGCACCACCGCCGCCACCGCCGCCGCCACCGCCACCGCCGCCGCCGCCACCGCCGCCGCCGGAGCCGGCTTCGCAGCAGGACTTCGAGCCGCCGTTGCCGCCGTTGCCGCCGTTGCCGCCGCGACCGCCGGTGCCACCGTTGCCGCCATTGCCGCCTTCGTTGGCGG
>CALJUJ010000754.1 GCA_937975525.1 uncultured bacterium | reverse complement strand
GACGAAGCCCGAGCCTTCTACGACCGCTTCGGCGCCAAGCAGGACGCGCAGGCCTGGTACGAGGAGCCGGCGCTGGATCGACTCGTGGCCCACGCCGATTTCTCGGCCGCGCAAGACGTCGTCGAGATCGGCTGCGGCACCGGTCGCTTCGCCGAGCGATTGCTCAGCCATCACCTCCCGCCGACGGCGCGCTACACCGGGACCGACTTGAGCGCGACCATGATCGACCTCGCCCGCCAGCGGCTTCGCTCCTACGAAGATCGCGTCGTGCTGCACCTGGCCGACGGCCGGCCGCTACTTCCTCTTCCCGATGCCAGCGTCGACCGCGTCGTCTCGACGTACGTGCTCGACCTGCTCGACGAGGGCGAGATCGCAGCGTGGATCGCCGAAGCGCATCGAGTACTGCGACCGAACGGCCGCCTCGCCGTCTGCGGCCTGACCGACGGCGAATCGACGCTGGCGCGCTGGGTGACGCGCGCCTGGCGTACGGTGCACTCCTGGCGGCCCGCTCTCGTCGGCGGCTGCCGACCCTTGCGCCTGCAGCCCTACTTCGACGAACGGTCTTGGCAGCCCCCGACACGCGCCGTCGTCGAGCCCTACGGACTCGCCTCCGAAGCGCTCGTCGTCACCAAGCGAACACCCGAGGCCTAGTCGGTCGCTGCGGCCGGCTTGGCTCCACCGCCACCGCTGTATATGGAACCCGGCCATGAGCAAGCTTTGCGAAGGTAGAGTCGTCATCGTCACCGGCGCCGGGCGCGGGATCGGCCGCGAGCACGCGATCATGCTCGCGCAGCACGGCGCCAAAGTCGTCGTCAACGACCTCGGCGGTGCCCGCGACGGCACCGGCACCGACGCCAGCCCCGCCGACACCGTCGTCGGCGAGATCGAGGCGGCCGGCGGCGAGGCGATCGCGAACGGCAACGACGTCAGCAGTTGGGACGGCGCCCAGGCGATGATCCAGCAGGCCGTCGACCGCTTCGGCCGACTCGACGCGCTCGTCAACAACGCCGGCATCTTGCGCGACCGCATGCTCGTCAACATGAGCGAGAGCGAATGGGACGCCGTCATCCAGGTTCATCTCAAGGGTACCTTCGCGCCCGCGCGACACGCCGCCGCGCACTGGCGCGAGCTCAGCAAGCAGACCGGCAAGCCCGTCGACGCGCGCATCATCAACACGACGTCGGTGTCCGGCATTTACGGCAACGCCGGGCAGACGAACTACGGCGCCGCCAAGGCCGGCATCGCCTCCTTCACGATCATCGCGGCGCGCGAGCTGCGCCGCTACGGCATCACCGTCAACGCCGTCGCGCCGGCGGCGCTCACGCGCATGACCGAGGACCTCGGCATGGGCCAGGGGAGCGACGAGCAGAAGGAGCAGATGTCACCGCGGTGGATCGCACCGATCGTCACCTGGCTCGCGAGCTCGCACTCGGCGGAGGTCACCGGCCGCGTCTTCGAGGCCTCCGGGCGCGTCCTCGCCGTCGCCGAAGGCTGGCACCGCGGCCCGACGCACGCCCCGATCGACGACCCGGAGAAGATCGGCGCCGTCGCTCTCGATCTCGTCGAGCAGGCACGCAAGAACGCCGGCATGGACGGCCAGGACCTGGACTAGGGCCGGCGCCGGTCGAAGAACGCCGCTTCGAAGCATCGCCCCCATCGCTGAAACTCGATTCGTCCCCATGCCGATCGACATCAACCTCGCCGACTGTCTGGACCTCGCCGCCGAGCTTCGTGCCGACGACGAGGCGCTGATCCAGGGTCCCCGCCGGATTCGCTGGTCCGAGCTGCGCCGTCGCGCCCACAACCTCGGCCGGGCGATGCTCGATGCGGGAGCATCGCCGCAGGCGAAGGTTGCCCTCTACACCTACAACCACCCGGCCTACATGGAGGGTTGCTACGCGGCGATGGCCGCGGGACTGGTGCCGTTCAACGTCAACTACCGCTACCGCGAGGAGGAGCTGCACTACCTTCTCGACAACGCCGACACCGAGCTGGTGGTGGTGCACGAAGAGTTCGTGCCGCGCCTCGAGCACATCGCCGCCGACCTGCCCAAGCTGCGCGGCTATCTCGTCGCCAGCGACGGGCACGAGCCCAATCTCGGCACTCTGCGCGGCGCCCGCAGTTACGAGCAAGCGGCGGCAAGCGGCG
>CALJUJ010000753.1 GCA_937975525.1 uncultured bacterium | reverse complement strand
CAGGACCGCTCGAGCCACTCAAGCCCTGGCCGCTCAGGCCACGCATGGACGTGAGGCGCGGCCGACCTCGAGGCGTCACGCTGCCCAGCCTACGCACGCACGTCGACGTAGCCGGAGGGGTGAGCTCGACGGCGCACAAGCTGGGCGTCGCTCGTCGCACGGTGCAGCGCTGGCTCGCGGGCGTCAGCCGACCCTCGGCCGAGATGGCCGCACGGCTGCAGGGGCTGGCTCAGGACGGGGATGACGTGACCATCATGGGGGGTAGGGGTGGCAGCGATGCGTGAGGCGCTTCTAGGGCCCTTGGCGCGGCAGCGGGCAAGGGCTTTTTTAGCCGCCCCCCCGGGGGAGGGACGGAGAGGCGCGAGTCTCCTGCGCGAATTGGCCAAAAACCTCAATGTTTACGTGGGCCATGGGTAAGCGGGTCAAGGGCACGGTCACCGCCGCGATGCGTCGCCGCGTGATGGAGCTGCACGGCGAGGGGCTCTCGCTGCGGCAGATCGCGCAGACGATGACGGCCGAGGGCGACGCGCTCTCGCACGTCAGCGTTGCCACGCTCGTCAGGGGGCAGGGGGAGCAGGGGGAGCGCAAGGCGCGGGCGCGGGCACGGGAGAGCGAGCGCGCCGGGGTCGGGGGGAGAGGGGGCACGGGTGAGAGCGCGGGCGGTGCGCAGGGTGGAGCGGATGACGTGCTCGCCGAGATGGGCGGCCCGCCCGAGGGCGCGAGCCTGATGGCTCGGATGCTCTGGGAGGAGTTGGTCTCAGCTCGAGCTGCCGCGCGCGAGCTCCGCCGCAAGATGATCGCCGAGGGCGAGCCGGCTGGACCGTGGGCGGCGGCGATCGGGCAGGTGCGCCAGCTGCTGAAGGCGCTCGCCGACGAGATGCCCGCGCCGCCACCGGATCCGGAGCGCGACCCCACGAACATCGCGGCACGGCAGGCGGTCCATGCGCGGGTGCTGCAGGCCATCGAGACGGCCGAGGCACGGCACGGCAGGCACTGCGGGCGGTGCCGAGCGGAGCTCGAGTGACCGACTACACGATCGCGGAGTACGTCCGGCGCTGGTCGGAGATCGAGACCGAGAGCGCCGCGCTCGACGGTCCGGCTCTGCTCGACCGGCTGGCCATCCTCGAGGGGCTCGAGCCGGGCCTCCTCGACGAGCTGCTCGACGAGATCGGGCCCCAGGGCTGCCGGGCGCTCGCCTTTGATCGGCATGCCTGGTTGCGCCCGAAGCAACTTCGAGTCCTCGAGCTGCAGGCGCGGATCATCCTGCTCGTCGGTGGCCGTCGATGGGGCAAGACGCAGACGGCCGCCGAGTGGATCATCGATCGGATCGAGCGCGGCGCGCGCGAGCTCGTCATCGTGGGGCCGACGTACGACGACGTGAAGCAGTTCATGCTGAGCGGCCACAAGAGGCGCGCCGACGGCGTCGCGAATGGCTCGGGCGTTCTCGACCTTCTGCCGCCCGAGATGGCGCCCCACTACAAGGAGGACGAGGGCGTCGTCGTCTTCCGGCAGTGCGGCGGGGCCGTGCTGCGGCTGCACTCGGGCGAGGTCCCCGAGTACCGCGGTCCCGGCCCTGACAGCGTGTGGGGCGACGAGGTGATCAAGTGGCGGTACGCCGAGAGGCTGCTCTCGAACCTGCGACTCGCGTGCTCGAGCGTTGGCAAGCTGCCGCCGCAGATCCTGCTGACCACATCGCCCAAGCGCCTCAAGCTCTTGCGCGACCTGGTGATGGAAGAGGGCGTCGAGGTCATCCACGCCGCGAGCGAGGAGAACCGGGGCAACGTCGACGAGTCGTGGTTTCGATCCGAAGCGCGCCGCCTCGGGGGGACGCGCCAGGGCGACGAGGAGCTAGGCGGCCGTCTCGGCGTCGATCAAGAGGGCGAGCTCTTCTCGCTGGGGCTCATCGACCAGCATCGGTGGCTCGACGATGAGCTGCCCGACTTCGCGCGCGTGGCGATCGCGATCGACCCCGGAGGCAGCCAGCACAAGAAGGCCGACGAGACAGGGCTAGTCGCTACGGGAAGAACGGGCGACATCCACACGGGCGAGGCATTCGTGTTCGCCGACGAGACCGCTCGGCACACGTGGGACGAGTGGGGGCGCGTGGCCTACGAGATGGCCGAGAGGTGGGGCGCGAGCGTGTTCGCGATCGAGCGTGACCGCTACGCGGACGCCGTCGCGCAGAATCTCCGCGTGGCCGGCGCGGCCCGAGGCTACGAAGCGACGACGCGCCCCGGCTCGAAGACCCTGATCGACATGGTGCACCGGAAGACGGGCAGACGGATCAGCATCGTCGAGATCCTGAGCCGCCAGCGCGGTGACAAGCTCACGCGCGCCGAACCTGTAAGCACGATGCTCAGGAAGGGGCGCGTCCGCTTCGTTGGTCACTTGACGCGCCTCGAGACCGAGTTGAGCGAGTGGGACCCGGAGACGGGCGACTCGCCGAACGGCATGGACGCGATGGTCCACGGCATCACCGAGCTCTTCCAGCTCGACCGCCCGCCGAAGGCGGATGGGGCGCGCGAGATGCGCGGACTCAGCGAGGCAAACGAGCGCCTGCGCGCTTCAGACCCCGCGCAGCGGTCGGCGGTGGATCGCGAGCGTCGGTGGGGCGGCGTCAGTCGGGGCGGGCGCTACGGCGGGCGCCTGCTCTGATGCGATCTTCGCCTGCCGCTCGGGCAGTGTCGTCTCTCCCCACGGCACGGGCGGCAGGCCCTTGCGCTCGCGCGCTTCGTTGATCGTGACCGTGCCGCCTTCGAGTTCGTACGCGAAGATTTCAGTACCGGTAGGCGTCTTGTCTGCGAGGGTCGGAGCCTTGACGCCGTAGGCTTCGGCGAGGCTCTCGACGAAGCCCTGGTCGACGACGAAGCCGTTTTCGCGCGCCTCCTTGACGGCGCGATTGAAGGCGTCCATGCGCGCCGACATCGACTCGCGCCGCGCGTCCTCGTCGGCGTCGGGCATGAGCCACGCGTAGCCCAGGCGGTCCCACCTGCCGAAGTTCAAGATCGACCAGCAGCGCACGAGCCCAGTCGCGTAGGCGACGCCGACCGCAGACAGGTCGCTTTCGATGATGTCGTTCCGGACGCCGAAGAGCCCCCACGCCTTGACGTAGTTGCCGCCGGTGTTCGTCATCGTGCCGTCCTGGCCGAGCAGGATCTTCTGCGCCCACTTGTCGTCGCTCTCGAGAAGTTCCTTGAAGATCTGCCAGTTCTGCGACGTGCTCTGATCGCGGCGCACCGTGGCGCCATGCGAGAAGAGCGCGGCGCGCTGCAGGTCGTAGAGCCGCTCCATCTCGTCGAGCATGGCTTGGGCCTCGGGGTCTTCGAGGCTCACGCCCTCGGGCAGGTTGCCGATCCACTTGTCGTCGCCGTGGCTCTGCGCGTTCAGGCTGCGGTCCCGGCGCGCGTGGGCCATGTCCGGCCACAGGGTGGCCAGAGCGATGAGCGCACCCCTTCGCCACGGGCTCTCGCTGTTCTTCTGCCCGACGAGCCAGCGCCCGTCGCCGTGCTCGATCGGGATGCGGCCCTGGTCAGTTTGTGCGATGAGCATCCGGTCGTTGGCCGACCACTCGGTCGAGGCCAAGTCCCACGGGATGAGGTACGGATCTTCGCGGCTGCCGTCCTCGCGCGCGACCCACACGATCTGATCGACGAAGATCCCGAAGAAGGCGAGGCGCTCGAAGTCGTCGCTCATCACCTGAGGCGTCAGCGCCGTCGACGTCGGCGCCGCGAAGTTCAGGCGCGCCTCTTCGAGCACGCTCGCTGCGGTGCCCGTGAGAGACGCGCCCGGCGGGGCCTTCACGTCACGCGGCAGACCGCGGTGAGGAGCGAGCCGGTTCTCGCTCGCCGCGTAGATGGCAGGCTCTTTCAGGATCGAGCGTTGCAGCCTGACGGCCTCGCGAAAGCGGCCCTCGACCAGCATCGACACGGCCGACGCGATGGAGTCTCGCGTCCACGAACCGAGCGACGTCGTTCGCGTGTGGCTTCGGGCGGGAAGGCGCCTCAGAGCTGCGTGGTCGAAGGACGACGGGAGCCGGGGCGACTCCGGAGCTTTTCGCGGTTTTTTGGCTCTGGGCACCTGTCAACTTTGGTCCGGGCAGACGCTGTCAAGCAATGGTCGACGACGCTTGCTTGACGCCACTGCTCGAGGTCATGCTCGTAAAGCCACCAGGGCAACGCCAATACGGCGCGGTAAGTCCCTGGTAGGCGAGGTCCATTGAGACGACGCCGAAAGCCGGTAGCACTCACCAAGACCAAGACGCTGATGCGGGGGCACGCGCTCACGCTCGAGGCGATCGGCGATGAGCTCCCGACGTCGTTCCGGATCTTCCGCGCAGGCTTGAACACCACGGCCAACGGCTACGACGTGCTCTTCGATGAGCAGGCCGCCGCGCAGGTGATGGCCGCTTTCGAGAAGCGTGGGGTCGACATGATGATCGACCTCAATCATCTCTCGCTAGACTCCAAGTCGCAGAGCTACGACCCGGACGCGCGCGGCTGGTGCCGACTCGCGGTCATCGACGGCGAGCTGTGGGCGGTCGACGTGAAGTGGACCGACGACGGCGCAGACCGCCTGCGGCGCAAGGCGCAGCGCTACGTGTCGCCGGCCTTCTGGCTCGATTCTGAGTCGCGCCTCGTCGAGGTCAACAACATCGCGATCGTAGCGAACCCCGGGACAGATCACGCGGCGCCTCTCGTCGCCGCAAGTCGGAAAACGACGGAGGAGACGATGAGTCTGAGCATCAACGTTCTGAAGGCCAATGGGCGCAAGGTCCTGGCCGCGCTCTCGCAGCGCAGCACCATCAAGACGCTCGAAGAGGGTGGAACCGAGGGCGGCGAAGTCGCCGGCGTGGACATCGGCGAGCTCGCTGCGTTCCTCGACGTGCAGGCTGCTCCCGCGAGCGACCCGGCCGGATTCATCGCAGAGCTGAAGGCGAAGCTCGGCGAGATCCTCGGCAAGCTCGATGCCCCAGCGCAGGAAGAGCCGCCCGCTGCCGAGCCGACCGACACGGTCGAGACGATGCAGGCCGTCGCGGCTAACAGGGTGATCCGCAAGATGCTCGATGCGTCCTCGGACGACGACGCGATCGTCACGCTCGCGAGCTGGAAGCAGCTCGCCCTCGAGCACCGCGAGAAGCTCGCCGCGGTCGAGCGCGACCGCAAGGCGCTCGAGGACACCAAGCGCCGCGCGCTGACCGCGCGCCTGGTGGCGTGTCGTGCTGAGACGCCGGCGACGGCGTGGCGCGACGACGCGAAGACCCTCCCGGCCAAGCATCTCGAGGCGATGTCCCTCGAGGCGCTCGAGGCGCGGGCGAAGGACTTCGAGGCGCTGAACGGCACCCGCGCTCCGCTGGTTCCGGCCAGCAACGAGCCGGGCTCGGTCCTGAGCGCACGCGAGCTCGCCATGTGCGCCGAGATGAAGCTCGACCCCAAGGAGTACGCGGCGACCAAGGCGCGGCGCGATGCGCTTCGCGCAGGGAAGGAAATCTGAGCCATGGCGAACGCAACCGAAAGCCTCATCATTTCGTCCTTCGGCACCGCCGGGGCGGCGTTCGATCTGCCGGTCGACGGCGGCTCGAACATCTACAAGGGCACGCTCGTCTCCCAACTCACGGGCACGGGGATGGCCGTCGCCTACTCGACCGCATCCTCTGGGATCGCGGTCGGCGTCGCCCAGCACGACTCGCTCAACAGCGCTGGAGCCGATGGCGCGACGCGGGTGCGAGTCGAGACGAACCGGATCTTCGCCTTCGACAACGGCGCAGGCGGCGACGCCTTCTCCGAGGCTTCGCTCATCGGGGCGCTCGTCTACGCGAGCGACGATCACACGGTCGCCGACAACAGCAACAGCGTCGCCCGTCAGCCGGTGGGCTTCTTCTACGGCATGGAGGACGACGGGAAGGTCCGCGTCCTCGTCAACCCGGCGCTCGCGGAGATCGTCCGCAAGCTCACCACCCTGACGGATACGCCGGCTTCGGCTGACGCGCTCCGCGACAACATCGTCGCCATCTTCGGCTGAAAGGGATCTCGACATGGCCAGCCTGTTCACCAAAGACATGCTTCCCAGCTCGACCGAGGAAGCGATTCGCTCCTTCGACGAGCGCTACCTCGGCGCTGTCATGGCGGCCGATCCGGGCGACTGGGCGCAGCAGTTCGTGTTCGACACGGACTCGCCGCGCACGACTTTCCCGCTCTCGTTCGTCTCGACCAAGTACCGTGAGACCAAGGAGGTCACCGGGCGCGCCGAGACGATGGAGTCCGACTCCTTCGATGTCAGCGTCGTGGAGTTCGACGCGGGCTACGAGGCTTCGTGGCTCGATCTCAAGACCAACTCGTTCGCCTATCGTCAGTGGAATCAGCAGGCGAGCCTATTCGTGATGGCTGAGCGTCGGCACGTCAGCAAGGAGCTGACGGCGCTGCTCGAGCTGGGCACGTCGGTCACGTCTCCGTGGGACAACGTCGCGTTCTTCTCGGCGAGCCATCGCGCGAACAGAAAGGCCAATTCGACGACCTTCTCGAACTACCAGTCTTCGGCTCTCGACCCGGCGGTGATCGCGAACATCACGGCCGAGATCACGAGCATGAAGGACGTACGCGACGCCAATGGTGACCGGCTCGGCGTGCAGCCCGACGAGATCTGGCTGCCACCGCAGAAGTTCCAGGCGGTCAGCAACCTCCTGAACCAGAACTTCATCAGCGACGGCACGACCACGATCACGAACCCCTACCTCGGCAAGCTCACCCCGCGTGAGCTCACCGATGCCTCGGACGCGAACGACTGGTATCTCGTCGACTCGAAGCTGATGGGGCTGCTCCCGCCGATGGTGAGCATGCGCTACGCGGCGCCCGAGATGGCGCTTTCGTTCCTCGACGAGAGCAGCGACCACTTCAAGACCACCAAGAAGCTGAAGGCGATGAGCCACATCTTCTACGGATTCGGGCTCGTCTTCCCCCACGCGATCCGCCTGGTGCGCGGAGCCTGATCGATGACGGTCTACGCTACGCACGCGGACGTGTACCGGGCGGCCCCTGCGGGCAGCCTGAGTGCACCCGCGCGCGTCGTGGCGGCCGTCGACACGGTCACGAATCGGGTCGAGGTCGAGGGCCATGCCTGCGCCCTCAATACGCCGATCATGTTCGCCTCCGACGCTGGGGGCGATCTCGCGTCGCCCCTGGTGGCGTCGGAGGTCTACTACGCGATCCCGGTCGTCGGGTCCGAGTCGCTGCTCGAGGTCGCTGCCACCGAGGACGGTGCGGCAATCGACCTCGAGACGGCTGGCTCCGGGATGCGCCTCATCGTGCCGCTCGGGCGCATGCTCGACATGCTGCTCGAGGCCTACTCGCGCGACTTCGATGCGATGGCTGTCGCGCACCGCGTGCCGTTTGCCGAGCCCTACCCTGCGCTCGCGACGCACTACGTCGCGGTCATGACGGCGTGGTCTGCGGCCATCGCCCTCGGGCGAGGCAAGCAGGCTGACGGGATCCGAGAGCTGAAGGACGAGGTCGTCTCGAAGGCCCTGCGCTGGGGCAAGGGCGCTACGCTGCGTGACACCGCAGCGGCTACGCCGTCGAACCTCGCGGTCGGTCGCACTCCCTCGGCGACGGCCCGCGGATCGGTGGTGATCCCGTGAGGCAAGTTTCATCCTTCGACGAGCTCGCGGACCTGCGCGCGCGCATCGCCGCGCTGCCTGCGACGAACGCGAAGATCGCTGAGCGTGTCGCGGACCGATTCTCGGACCTCGCCCGCGCGGCCTTCGACTCTCAGAGCAGCGTCTACGGCGCACCCTTCGGCCAGGGCTCGAGCGGTCAGCCGCTCGACCTGCACGAGAGCGGGCGCATGCGCAGCCAGGCCGTGAATTTCACCGCGACGGGGACCACGATTCGGGCCTCGGTCGCGTCGGTCAAGTACGCGCGCTACCAGCTCAAGCACGGCATTCTCCCGCGACGCGGGGCTCTCCCCGCTGAGTGGGCGTCCGAGCTTCGGCGCATCGCGCGCGAGGAGCTAGACAAGGCGGTGCGGCTGTGATCGGCGACCAGACCGTGCTTGAGATCGTGCGCGCCGTCGCCGCGAGCATGGCATCGCTCCCCGTGTCGGTCTACTACGGCAAGGAGCGCTTTTCTCGCTACCTCGTCGACGGCAACCGCGTGCAGTTCGAGGAGTTCGGCCAGGACTCCTACGGCCCGCCTCCGACCCAGCGCTCGAGCACGACACCGAGCGTGGGTCATTGCAACATCGCGCTTCAGGTCCTCATCGAGGGCCGCGACGAGCGGAGCGGAGCGACCGAGCACGACCACCGCGGGCTCGTGCGCGAGCTGGCGCGTATCGTGTTCGCCGTGATGGTCGAGTCGCTCGAGGGACGCGCTCAGCCCCTTGTCGGATGGTCGGCCACGGGTGGCTTCGTCGACCCGGGCGAGGAGATCGAGAGTGGCGCTCGCTACGTGCTGAGCCTCTCGGTCCAGACCTCGATCAAGCGCTCGAGCGAGATGCTCGTCGCGCTGGCAGGCACGCTGACCACGGCGGGCGTCGTTCGCGCCACGGTCAATGGTGAAACTCAGGACGTTTGTGGAGGCCCGTAATGGCTGATCTACCGTACGCGCGCGCGACCCTCGACCAGACCGGAGCCGGCATCGGCACGGGCGCCGACTACATGGCGATCCTCTCGTGCACTGAGCTCGGCACCGCTGCGGCCATCCGCACGACCGCGAAGGTCCAGGATACGCTCGACGAGTTCGGGCGCTCCGAGGGCGCTGACCTCGCGGCGCACGCGGTCGACCTGACGAAGAAGCAATATCTCTTCGGCAAGCTCGCCACGGCGACGGCCGGCGCGATCGGTCCGGTGGACACGACCAGCGTACTCGGCTCCTCGGTCGTGACCTTCACGGGGACGCCGCACGACGACGAGCACATCCTCGTCGAGGTGCTCGAGGGCGGCACGATCGGCACTGCGGGGATCATCATCCGCACCTCGCGCGACGGTGGGCGAACCTGGGGCGGCAACATCGCTCTCGGAACGGCTACGAGCTACCTGATCCCGAATACGGGCGTCACGGCCAACTTCGCGGCGGGCGACCTCGACGCCGACGACCTGGCGGTCTGCTACTGCACCGCGCCGAAGTGGAATGGCACCGGGCTGGCCGCGGCCTTCACGGCGCTGAAGGCCTATCCCATCAAGCCTCGGATCATCGTCGTCTGCGGCGATTGCGATGACTCGACCGACGTGCAGGACATCATCGACGAGATCGAGGCGTTCGAGACGGACGCCGATCGGCATTCGGTGGTGCTCTGCTCGCTGCGTGACCGCTACGCGCCGGCCGAGATGCAGGGCGAGCCGAGCGACGTCGACTTCGATGCGACGGGAGACACGATCACGCGCAACACGGGCTCGTGGGTCACCGACGGCTTCAAGGTCGGCATGACCATCTCCATCGATGGGACCGCATCGAACGACGGCGACCACGTCGTCACGGCCGTGGCCGCCACGGTGCTGACGGTGGCCTCGTCCCCCGGTCTTGCGACCGAGGCGAACGTCAACGGCAACAGCTTCACCGTGACGGGTGTCGAGACCAAGGCGACGTGGCGCGCGGCGCTGCAGGCCATCATGGGCGCCACGCCGGCGACCGAGAAGCAGAGCGAGAAGGTCGTCGTGTGTGGCGGGCGCGCCCGGCGCAAGTCGAAGATCTACAGCCACCGCAAGGCGCGCCCGTTCTCGTGGGCGGTCGCGTGTCGTGTGATGGCTCACGCGATCCACGTCTCGCCTGCGAAGGTCTCCCTTGGCGCTCTCGAAGGCTGGGAGATCCACGACGCAAACGGCACGATCGAGCAGCACGACGAGCGCGTCGACGGTGGCCTACTCGCGATGCGTCTCACGTGCGCTCGCACCTACAACGAGAAGGCGGGCGTCTACTGCGCACTCCCGCTCACTATCGACGAGGACGGCAAGCCCCTTTCGCGGCTGCCGGTGGTGCTCGTCGGTCAGGCCGCTTGCACCATCGCGCAGAGGGCCATGGTCGAGCAGCTCGGGGGGGACGTGCTCCTGAACGAGAACGGTACCCTGCAGGAGGCTGAGCGCCGACGCATCCAGAGCTACGCCAACACGCAGCTTCGGATCGGCCTGCTCTCCGACGGTCCCGAGGGCCGCTCGGCGTCGAGCTGCGTGCTCACGATCACCGGCGACACGGACCTTCGTGTCCCTGGGGCTGAGGTCTCGTACGAGGTCGCTCTTCTGACCAGGGGCTATCTCGAGAAGCTCTCGGGCAAGGTTCGCGTCAACTCCGGAGGATGACCCATGGCTGAGACCAAGTACCCCCTGATCAACCGTCGTCACGTCGCGTGGGCGAACATCAAGATCACCCTCGTCGGCTACGACGGCCCCCCGTTCCAGACGGGAGACATCTCGGCGCTCGACTGGGACGACTCGATCGAGATTTCCAAGGTGCGCGGCACGGGCCCCATGCATCAGGGGCGCGCGATCGGCCAGTACGACTCGAACGCCTCGATCACCATGTTCCTCGCGTCGGCGCTCGCCTTCCAGGCGGCGCTCCTCGCTGGAGGCAAGACGGCGCTCGTCGACGCGCCCTTCGACATCGAAGTTCATTGGGAGCCCCTCAATGGCGACGGCGAAGTCCTGAGCGCCAAGCTCGTCGGCGCCATCATCTCGGGCCGCAGCAGTAGCAACGCGCCCAGCGCGGACGCGACCGCGCTCGAGATGCCGCTCTCGATTGACAGCGTCGAGCTCTACGACGCGAACGGCACGGTACTTCGACTGGTCTAGGAGGACGGATGTCTTACGAGGAGAAGAAGGCGGAGATCGAGAAGCGCCGCGCCGAGCGCGCGGCAGAGCGCCTCGCGCGGGACACCAAGGAGCTCGAGGGCGAGGTCGGCGACATGCTGCTCTCCGACGAAATGGTGCTCGTCCGCTTCCCCGAGGCCGACGTCTCGCTGCCCGGACACTACGTCGGACGGCGCCCTCGCGCGCCGGAGATCGCGCGATTCAAGTCGATCATGTGGCGCGACAACGCGCAGCGTGGCGCCATCGAGGCCAAGGCCAATGCGGGCGCGGACCTCGCGCGGCAGTGCCGAGTCTACCCTTCGGCCGAGCGCTACGACGCGCTCGTCGACGCTCATGCGATGGTCCCCGACCGCGTCGCTCAGGCTCTCATCGAGGCCGCGCAGGCAGGGGCCGAGGCGGAGGGAAAAGGATAGATGAGCGAGTTCGCCTCGGTCGCTCGGAAGTCACGGAGCAGATGGTGAACATCGCGGCGCTCTTCGGCGCCGAGTCACCCGAGGCGATGGCCGGATGTTTCGCGATCGCAGAGTTCCTCGCCATCTTCCGCGAGGTCCACACGAAGAAGAGCTGATTCATGTCGGGCACCGACTTCCTCATTCAGATCCAGCAGCAGATCACCGGGGACAACCCGGTGACCGAGCTGGCGAAGACCGAGCAGGCGCTGAAAGGCGCGATGGACAGCTATCGGGACCTCGAGAAGGCGGCGCTGCAGAGCGGCAAGGCGCTCGACAGGGCGACGGCCAGCGTCGGCGCGGTGCGCGAGAAGATGCAGAAGGCGATGGACGCGGGCGACGTGTCCAAGTTCTGGAAGCTCGCGCCAGCTCTCGAGAAGGCCGCGGCCAAAGAGCGGGATCTCGCTGAGGCAGCGACCAAGGCGAAGCAGGCGCTCGCTGCCCAGGAGAGGGCCGTCACTGGACTCGCCTCCGAGTTCTCGAGGCTCAAGTCCGTCAAGGTGCCAGGGCCTGGGCCCGACACCATCAAGACGGCTGACGGTCTCTCGAAGCTGAAGGGCCCGCTCGGTGCGGCCGGTGGTCGAGCCAAGGAGTTCGGCGAGGCTTGGCAGGGCCTGACCGAGCAACTCGGCGTGTCGGGCGCGATGTTCGCGGTCGCAACGGTCGCGGCGATCGCGCTCGCTGCGGCGCTCGTGGCCGGCGTGGTCAAGGTGGCATCCTGGGCGATCGGTCTCGCCAACGCTCGGCGCGAGACGGCGCTGACGGTCGAGGCGCTCTACGGGATGACCGATGCAGCCAATGGGATCCAGGGGTCCTTTGTTGGCATCACGCGCGACACGGGCGTCGCGTCGGATCGGCTGATGGCCATGACGCGCGAGCTGAAGAAGGCCGGCGTCCAGGCGTCCGAGGTCCCCGCTGCGTTGCGGGCGCTGGCTCAGCAAGAGTCCGCGCTTGGAGACTCGTCCGGCACGTCCGCGCTCATCGAGGACCTGAAGAGCGGCAAGAAGAGCGTCGCGGAGTTGGGCAAGGAGATGCAGACCCAGTTCGGAGGCCTGGCGCTCAAGCGCGCGATGGGACTCGACGCGCAGATGACGACGCTCAAGGTGAACGTCGCGGACCTCTTCGGCGGCTCGAACATCGAGGGTTTCCTCTCCGGTCTCCAGCGACTGATCAAGCTCCTCGACTCCTCGACCGAGAGCGGCAAGGCCATCAAGGCGATCTTCGATTCCTTCCTCGGCCCGCTTGGCGGGACGGAGCGGATCTTCATCACTATCGAGCGCTTCCTGCTCGGGATGATCGCGTCCGCGCTCCGGCTCGGCATCGCGATCAAGAAGGTCGCGTCGTGGCTGGGCTTCGACACGTCGAGCCTCGAGGGACTGGTCGACGCGGCCGACGCTGGGAAGGTCGCGCTCTTCACGCTCCTGATCCCGTTCGCGCCCATCATTGTCGCGATCGGCGTAGTGGTCGCTGCGGTCTACATGCTGACCGCGGCCTGGCAATCGCTGACCTCGGCTGGCGAGACCATCGCCTCGGCCATTACGGGCGCATGGGAGAAGGTGAGCACGTTCTTTGCTGGACTCGACCTCGGTCAGATCGGCGCGGACATGATCACCGGTCTTGCCAATGGCATCACCAAGAACGCCGCGAAGGTCGTGCAGGCCATCACGGGCGCGGTCGGCGACGCCATCGCACAGGCGAAGGCGCTGCTCAAGATCCGGTCGCCGTCGAAGGTCTTCGAGGAGATCGGTGGCCAGACCGCGGCCGGCTTCGTGGGCGGCGTGGACGGCGGTGCGGCTGATGCGCAGCAGTCCATGGCCGAAATGGTCAGCGCTCCCGAGCCCGCGGTCGCCGCGCGTAGTGGCAATGGCGGGACGAGCATCACGGTCGGCGACATCACCATCATCGTGCAGGGCGGCTCCACCAACGAGGAGACGGGCGCGAGCCTGCGCGCGGCGTTGGTCGCCTACTTCGAGGAGCTCGGCCTAGCAGCCGGGGCGAGGGCATGACGAACCCCGTCGACACGCCCGAGCTCTACGACGTCTTTTACCTCGCGGGCCTCGAGTCGCCCGGGATCTGCGCGTTCACCGGGCTACCTACGCTCGACCTCGGCTGGGAACCCCAGCAGCCGAAGGGTAGCGACGGAGGTGAGACCGTCAGGGGTGGAACGAAACTGGTCGAGTTCGAAGTCTCGATCCGTCTGTGGCGTGATGCGGCGACCGGAATCGATCACTTCGCCATGTGGGACACCTTCAAGTCGATCCTCGACACGCCGATCGCGAAGAACGCGAGCAAGGCGCTCGACATCTATCACCCGCAGCTCGAAGGCCTGGGGATCGGCTCGGTCGTGGTGAAGAGCAAGACGGAGCCCGCCCCCAACGGCGACGGCACCGCGACGGCGAAGATCAAGTTCCTGCAGTACAAGCCCGCCAAGAAGAAGGCGGGCGCGACCAAGCCTGGCGGCTCGAAGGGCGGCGGCTCTGGCGGCACGGCTGACGCTGCGCAGAAGCCCGACCCGAATCAGGACATCAAAGACGAGGTCGCCTCGCTCACGTCGGAGTTCAACGCGGCATGAGCACCGGGACCCTCAATGGTATCGCGATCACGCGCGCGGCGATCACCATCCCCCGGTGGGGCGCATGGGTCGCCGACGTCGAGACAGTGCTCGACACCGAGCAGTCGGGCGCGGCCGTCATCGTGGTCGGCGGGCTCGAGCTGCGCGGGACCATCGTCCGTGGTGGCATCGACGAGGAGCGCGGGCGCTACCGGGTGGTCGCCGGCGCGGCCGGCTGGCGCTCGATCGTGCCGGCACGGTCCTACCGCAACGCGGCCGGCGTGCGCCTGGCGACCATCCTGGGAGATGCTGCCGGCGAGGTCGGCGAGACGTGGGGCACGCTGCCTGACACGCGCATCGGCGGCGCCTACGTGCGCCAGCTCGCCGAGGCCTCGCGGGTGCTCGACGACCTCGGCCCCGAGGGCTGGCACGTCGACGAGCTCGGCGTGACGCAATGGGGGCTACGCGCGGCGGCCGAGTACGCTCTCCCCTACGCCGTGATGCAGGACCATCGCGCGCGCGGCCTGCTGACCGTCGCGGCCGAGGACCTGCGGGGACTGGTGCCTGGTGCGGTGCTCGAGGGACGCCAGGTCGCGAGCGTCCGGCATGAGCTCGGCGAGACCCTGCGATCGCACCTGCACATGCTCGAGACGAGCGACCAGACGCTCGGAGCCTTCCGGCGGCTGGTCGAGTGGGTAATCGCGAGCCTGGGCTATCTCGGCTCGTACGAGTACCAGATCCGAGCCGTCTCCGGCGGCTACGTGGACGTCTCTCCGGTGCGCTCGGCGAGCGGGCTTCCGCAGCTCGCGAACGTGCCCGTGCGCGTGGGCATCCCCGGCGGCGCGGGAGAGCCAGCGGTCGGATCATCGTGCGTCGTGCGATTCCTCGACGGCGATCCGACTCGGCCCTACGTCTCCGACCTCGAGGGCGAGAGCGGCGGCTCGTGGCTGCCCGTCTCGACCACGCTGACGGCAGCCGACGCAACCGAGCTCGGCGGCTCGGAACCGGTCAACCCGGTCACGGCTCCGGGGCGATTCTTGCGCTGGGGCGACACCGTGCAAGGTCCGGTTGCCTTCGGGCAGCCCCTGACGCTCGTGCCACCAGCATCGCCCGTGGGGACAATGAGCAAGGCGAGGAGCGCATCGTGACGGTCCGGCACGAGCCATACGGCCGCGACTCGGCGACGCCATTCTCTGCGCGGGGCGCGCGCATCGACTGGTCGCGCAAGACGACGGCGCAGCGCCTGCTCGGTGAGGCCCTGGTGCGCAGGCTCATCACGGAGCGGGGGAGCCTGCTCGACGATCCGACCTACGGTTTCGCGCTGATCGACTTCCTCGGCGATGACTTCGACGCGGTCAAGCTGGCTGCGCTGCCCGGCCTCGTGCGGCTCGAGCTCCAGAAGGACGAGCGGGTCGACTCGGTCCGCGTTACGGCCAGATCGGTCCAGGTTGGCGCGACGATCGAGGTCACGCTCGAGATCCAGGTCGAGGGCGTCGAGGTCGGCCCGTTCGATCTGGTCGTGCGAGCAACCGAACTCGAGCTGAGCGTGCTTCGCCTTCCGGAGGATTCCTGATGGCCCTCGTAGAGCTCTCGTCGCTCATCATCCCCAACACCCGCGAAGACCTCTTCGCGGTCGGCCTGGACATCATGGCGGGCCTCGACGTCGACGTCGAGTCGTGGTCCTCGGGCGACCCCACGCGCTCGCTCCTCTACGCGACCTCGGTGCAACTAGAGAGCTACGAGGCGATGAGCACGGGCGCGATCCGCGGTGGATTCCTCGACACGGCCGAGGACAACTGGCTCTCGCTCCACGCCGCCAAGAACTACAACACGCCGCGCCGTGAGGCGACATACGCTTCTTGCGTTCTCCGCTTCACGAACGCCAGCGGCGAGCTGCACACCATCGAGCTCGGCGACACGGTCGCAAGCTCGGCCACGGGCAAGACCTACCGCGTGACCGACCTGCCCTTCGGCGGCACGCTCGCAGCGCCCAATGGCTCGACGCTCGACGTCGAGGTAACAGCCGAGGAGGCCGGCTCAGACTCCAATGCGACAGCCGGCGAGATCGACACGATGATCTCTCCCGCCCGCGCGCTGGTCACCGTCAGCAACACGACCGCAGCAACCGCGACCGACGAAGAGCAGGACGCGCCGCTACGCGATCGTGCGCGTGGGCGTCTCGACATCCTCAGCCCCAATGGTGCACACGGCGCTCACGATTACGTGGTCCGCACGCCGGAGTTCAACGGCGGCGCGAGCGTCACGCGATCGCGCACGGTGGGCAACTCCACGACAGGCACGGTCACAGTCTACGTCGCCGGAGACTCGGGGGCGGTGACTGGCGGAGACGTGACGCTCTGCCAGACCGCCGTCGAGACGTACTCGGAGCCCATCACGATCCGGGTGACGGTCGTCAACAGCTCGAACGTGGTCCACGCAGTGAGTTATTCCCTCTGGGTCTACGACTCGATCAACTTGACCTCGAGCGAGATCGAGACGCTGGTCGAAGATGCCCTGCAAGACGGCATCCGGTCGCGCGACCTTGGCGGCGACATTATCCCCCCGGCAACGACGGGCAAGCTCTACAAGAGCTTCCTCGAGGCGACCATCTTGCGCGCGGTGCATCCGCACGGCTTCCGCGTGTCGGTGACCGCGCCCGCGGTCGATGTCGATCTCGCGATCAACCAGGTATCCGTTCTCGGCGCGGTGACGCCGACGATCACGGTCGTGGAGGCGCCATGATTCGATGGCTCGCTCGCCTCACGCGCAAGCTCGGCCCGTCCTGGCTGGCCAAGGACGAGCTGCTTGTCGACGACGAGCCACTCGAGACCGAGTCGCGATTCTTGTTCACCTCCGAGATGATGGCCTCGTCGCGGCTCGACCGACTACGCACGGGTATCCTTTGCCGCTTCCCTGGCAATGGGACGATGCCCGCGGATGCGCTGCAGTACGCAGGGCGCGATCGCAAGATCCGACGTGGACCCGCTGAGCCGCAGGACGTCTACGAGCTTCGTCTGGTGGGCGCCATCGACAAGCACCGCACGCGCGGGAACGCCTGGCGGATGATGGAGCAGATCCGGGCCTACTGCTACCCGCACGCCGTTCGCGTCCGCATCTGGACCGACCGCGGTGACGTCTACACGCTCGACCGTGACGAGACGACCGACCTCGTCAGAGCCACCGCGTGGGACTGGGACGGAACCTTCGGCGTCGACGGCGTCTGGTCGCGCTTCTGGGTGCTCATCTACGTGACGACGGACGCGACGCCTCAGCCGTGGCAGCGACTCACGTGGGGCATGCCCGGCCTTGTGTGGGGCGGCCCCTACACGTGGGGGTCAACGGCGACACCCGCAGACGTGCAGAGCATCCGCAGCATCGTCGAGACGTGGAAGCCCGAGGGCACGCACTGCCGGCACATCATGGTCGTGTTCAACGACGCGGCCTTCGATCCGGCTGATACCGCGCCGCCATTGCCCGATGGGACGTGGGGGCCATGGACAAAGCCGAGCGGGACGACCAAGGTCCCGACTCGCAGCGCTGATGCCATCTATTGGCCAGGAACGAGAGGACCGAGCGCATGAGCGAGCTCTACGATGGTGATGGGACCGCAGACATCGAGGAGATCACCGTCCCCGAGGACGGGGATCCCCTGGACGCCGCGTCCTATCGCGTTGGCGCAGAGGCCCTGATGGACAAGGTCGAGTACATCCTCGAGGGGCCGACACAGTACACTGGAGTCAAAGCCCACAATGGCCCCGGCGGCGGCATGACCTTCAATGTCGGCGTCGTGTGTACCAACGTCATCTCCCTCCTGGGCGCGACGACGACAATCGTATCGGCCGGCTGGGGTTTCAATACACCACCGACGTACTCCAGAGGGCTCCCCGGATTCTCGGTCAACACGGCAACAGGTGCGATCAAGTGGCCCGTCTCGCCGACCATCAACGCCGGCGGAGAGGTCGTGCGATACCCGCTCGCGGACGTGCCCAATGGCTCGACACTCGTCAGCGTCGGGGCACGGATTGATCCCGCAGACGACGCCGACCCTACGACCAAGTTCAGGATTCGACTCCAGCGGACCGCACTGGACGGCTCGGGCTCCTCCGCCGTGGCGACCATCGAAGACCCGCTAAGCGGCGGCAGTTACCAGGCTGCGCACAACTTTGAGGCGACCTTCAATCACGTCCTCGATCTCGCGACCTACGTCTACTCGATCGAACTGATCGGTGAGTCCGGAGGCGACGAAGACAACGTCACGCTCCAGGCTCCACCGACCATTACCTACAGCGTCCCTTCGCCAGACTGGGGGCAATGATGGCCCGTTCTTCTCTCCCCGACTTTCTGCCCATTCGCCGGATCTTGAAAGGCGGCGTGGTCCAGAGGTTCGTCACGGACGTCGACTTCGATGGCGAAGACTTCGAGACCGAGGTCGACCTCTCCGCAGGCGTGCTGCGAGTCCTCGCCGGCAAGCTGCAGAAGCTTCCACCCAACGCCGTCCCCATCGAGCCCTCCGGCGACACCACCGGATCCACGGACCGCGCGGCGCTCGTTGCGGCTCTCGCGCTCGGTCCGGTGCGCGCGGCGCCTGGCGGCGTGTTCTACATCGACCAGAGGATAGACGTGCCGAGCGGCGCCGACATCGACCTCGGCGAGGACTCATGGATCTATGCTGGCTCCGCGTTCGCTGCGACATCGGCTGACGACCGCAATGGCAGCATGATCCGCGTCGCCGGAGCGACGACCGGCGCAGTGAGCACCACGATCTCGACATCCTACTGGATGCGCGACGCCGACCTTACGCTCACGAGCGGCACGGGGCTCGCCAACGGTCAATGGCTGCGGCTTCTCGGCACGAACGCGGCCGATCTGGCGTACGGCCAGAGTGACGCCGAGGTCCTGTTCGAGCTGGCCGAGGTGGCGAGCTTCGCTGGTGCCGTCGTCACGCTTCAAAGCAAGCTCGGCGGCAATCACGCATTCGGCAAGCCCGTGGTCAGCTACGCGCCGAACATCGGTACCAAGATCCAAAACCTGAACCTTGACGCCAACGGCAAGCTCATTGCCGTGGGGCTCGAGCTCGAGGGATGCGTGAGGCTCGAGCTTGGCTACGTCAGCGGGCGCGGCTTCTCGCGCACCGTCGTAAGCGAGTACGGCTGCAAGTCGACCGTCCGCGAGGAGCTTGTCTCGCGCGGCGGCAACAACATGCTGCACCACATCGACTCGTGCCAGTTCGGGCTCACCAAGCTGGCTCGCTCGACATCGGAAGGTCTGCGCGTCCACGCATCTGGCATCCCGCGTGCGATGGTGTGGCTCGACGGTCATTGCGTCGGCGAGTACATGGAGCGCGGACAGTTCGAGCACGTCGGCGTCGGCTACCGCATTCATGGCGGCTACGGCTGCGGCTTCGGCTCGCTCATGGTTCACGACTGCGACCCGACCGCGGCAATCGCGCGAGACGCGACGCTCCAGGGCAACATCGTTGGTGCCGCCTTCGATGGCGGCATGAACGATCTCGCGGGCGCGAGCTTCGGCTGGAACAACAGCTTCGGCCAGATCCTCGTGTCGGGCATGGACTTCAACAGCTACGACACCTGTTGCGTCTACTTCCACGACTCTTACCAGAACAGCTTCGCCGACATCCAGATCCTTAACAAGGGTCGCACGCCGCTGACGGCAACCAATGCCGCGGTCGGCGTCGTCATGGCGGACGTCAGCGGCACGATCGGCTCCATCAACGCACAGGGCGTCTACCGGTCCACGCGCACGAAGAACGTGGTTTGCCGGGTGAACATCGACTCGATCGTCCACGACCCGCGCGGAGGACAGGGCAGCGTGGCCAACACCACCGTGTGGATCACTCACGGCGGAGGACTCGGCACGTCGCCCGTCGTCAAGCACATCCGCGCAGACTCCAACAGCAACATCTTCGTGTGCGGGTCACCGTGGACATCGACGCCGGACCGAACGTTCTGCGTCGACCGGCTCACGAGCGACGGTTACGACCATTGCATGGTGATGCCAATGCCTGCGACCGGGACGATCGTGGCCGGTGATGTCGTGCGCTTCAATGGCAGCAACACAGCCAGTAGAGAAGCGATCGGGCCGCACCGAACAAACGCGGTGGCGGTGGACACTCAGTACAACGGGTGGTGTGCCATCGCCCACGGCAAGTCGCTTGCAAAACACACCGGCACGGCTGCCGTGATTGGCAACTGGCTTGAGGCCAACGCGGCGAATCAGCTGGTCGTCAACGACGCTGCAACGGGCGCGACAACGCAGCGCTTCAAAGCTCTTTCCCCGAGCTTCTCGGGCCTCGTGCAGGTGGTGCCAGGATGAGCGAAAACATGCTGTTCGGGGCCGGGAAAACGAAAACCGTGCTCGTGGCCACGACCGCCACGGGTGACGCCGAGGTCTACACGCATTGGCGCGAGTGGCCGACCGTGCGCGAGCGGTACGCGGACGTGAATCGCGTAGCGTGCCTCGCCGTGCGCGCGTTCCTGGCCGCGGGCTACGAGGTTCGCGTCGAGGTCGGCGACACCGACGGGCTGGAAGCGAGGGTATCGGAGTGAGCGACAAGGTCAGCAGCCTGGAGAACCGCCGCCACATCGAAGCGCTCCGCTCGGAGGTCGATCGCGTCGAGACGTTCGCGCAGTCGCTGAAGTCCGGACAGGACGCCGTCGCCAAGGCCATCCACCAGCAGTGCGTGCGGCTCGACGCGCTGGCGCAGGGACAGGGCCGCATCCTCGAGCAGCTCGCCAAGTTGAACGAGCGCGCGGACAACCTCGACGCGGCGACGCTCGAGAACATCGCGACCCTCGCGACGGCGACCAAGCAGATCCCGGCCGCACGGCTCATCAGCGCCGAGACGACGCTCGCCACCGTGCGCGCTGAGGTCGCCGAGCTCAAGCAGCAGATCGGAGCCGAGCCGCGAGCGAAGGACCTTCAGCGGGCCAGCGTGAGCGACATGACTCCGGCCGAGATCGAGCGCATGGAGCGTGGCTATGGTCTGCGTGGGCAGGTCGCGATCCTGATGGCGATGGCCAAGCGCAACCAGCGCGTGATTGCAGGTGGTGCGACGCTGCTCGTGGTGCTCGAGGCGCTACGGGCGCTGGCGCCGCTGATCGGGGGGCAGTGATGAGGGTGTATGCAGCCATAGCCGCTTACGTGCTGGCGCCAACCGTTGCCGGCATCATCCTCGACATTCTCGGGCTCATCGATGCGCTCTGGCGCCACTTCCGAAGGCTTCTCTACATCGCAGGTGTGACCGATGATTTCTGATTGGCGCATCGAGCAGATGGACGCGCTCGAGTTCTTGCGCTCGCTGCCGGATGCGAGCGTAGATGCGCTCGTTACGGATCCGCCGTATTGCTCCGGAAGCGTCGCTGAGAGCGCTAGGGCCGGAGCGGTCAAGCAAGGTGTGCGTGACGCGAGTCGCTTCGGAGGGTGGTTCGTTGGTGACAACATGGGAACAGCTGGCCTTGTTTGGCTACTTCGTTCTGTTGCCTTCGAGGCATGCCGGTTCCTGAAGCCCAGCGGTAGCGCCGTTGTCTTCTGCGACTGGCGCCAGGTGCCGAACCTCGCCCCGGCCATCGAGTCATCGGGGCTCAGGTACCAAAACATGGTTGTCTGGGACAAGGGAGCAATGGGCCTCGGGGTAGGGTTCCGTGCTCAGCACGAGATCGCGCTCCATTTCACGAACGGTGCTCCGGCCTATCATTCGCGGTCGGAGTCGAACGTGATTCGCTGCAAGCGCGTTTCGGCTACCGAGCGCGAACACCAGACACAAAAGCCTGTCGAGCTGATGGAGAGGATAGTTCGCGTCGTCTCCCCTCATGGGGGGCTTGTGGTTGACCCGTTCGCTGGCGCTGGGACAACAGGTGTTGCCGCGGTCCTCTCTGGCAGGCGCTTCGCCGGTTCGGAGCGCGATGCGCGTCACGTATCAACGTCCATGGCCAGGCTGGCAACGGCAGGCGCAACAACCATCGCAGCGGAGTAACAACAACATGATTTCTGATCTCCTCTCCAAGCTCGACCTCGACGCCATCGTCGCGCTGGTGACCATCACGGCTCTCGCGCTGCCCATCCTCGGGCGCGTGCTGGCGCCGTTTCATCCTCGCGCCGCCGAGGTGCTCATCCGCCTGGGTGCGGACTTGCACGGGCTCGTGCAGGCCGTGAGGCTGCCCAAGGGCACGCCCAGCGTCAGCGCGCTACCCGTCGACACCGCGGCCGTTAGCGTGCCGCCGCCGAGCTCGGGCGAGGGGTCCAAGCAATGAGGGCCACGCCGGTACTTCTGCTTGCGCTGACCGGCTGCGGCATGTCGCCGCTGCAGGTCGCGGTCACCGTCGCGGACGCTGCCGCGCTCGCTGGCGATCGAGCTGCGCCCGTGCTCGAGGAGCACTGCACCGCGCCGCTTCGCGCGGCCGTGGCAGAGGGGGACGCGCAGACCGGGCGCCGCATCGCCGACGTGTGCGACCCTGCTATCGCGACCTACGACGCACTACGGACGGCACACGTCGCGCTACGGGCTGCCATCGTCGCGGCGCACGGTGGCTACTCGGTCGCAGCACTGGCGCCCCTGGTGACCGAGGTGGCGGCGACGTCAGCAGGACTCGCCGAGACCATTGCCGCCGTGTCCGGGGGGCCGCGATGATCGGGCTCATCCCAGCGCTAGCCGAGGCCCTGATCGAGGCTGGTCTCGTGGCCGCTGATCGCCGCAAGACCGCCGAGGCTGTCATGGTCGCTCGCATGCGTTCGAGCCCGCCAGACATTGCGCCCGACTACCGGCGCGCACGAGCGGACCTCGACGAGCTCGAGCGCCGCGACACGAGCCCGGCCCCGCCTCCCGAGGACACGTGACCGACGACACGCCCACTCCGCGCGTCTCGCATTCGATCCAGCAGTGGCCCGTGATGGTCGAGGCCGCCCAGGAGACGGCCGCCCGTGCGCGCAAGCTCGCCGCTCGTGCTGCCCGCATCGCGCGCGAGTCCGATGCCCTGCGCGATGCATTCGCCGCGTGGGAGCATGCCGACCCCGGCGGCGTCAAGGAGACGACCACCACTACCGGCACAGGTGCGCTCACGCTCGCCGGTGCCGCCACTGGCTTTCGCCCGTTCTCTGCCATCGCCACCAATGGTGACACGGTGCCCTATTGCGTGGCAGCCGGCTCCGAGTGGGAGGTCGGCATCGGCACGTGGTCTACGGGCGGCACGCTGGCGCGGACGACCGTGCTCGCGAGCAGCAACGCCGGCGCGCTGGTCCAACCTGTCTCTCTGGAGGTCGCAGCATGATCCTCGTCGTCATCGTCCACG
>CALJUJ010000752.1 GCA_937975525.1 uncultured bacterium | reverse complement strand
AGCTTCGCTTCCGGTGTCTCCAGCACCAGCAGCGTGTGGTGATCGGCGGCGTCGCTGCCGCGATCGCACCGCAAGAAGCGCCCCACGGGCTTGTCGGGCTCCTCGACGTAGACGTCGTCTGAGGCTAATAGCCCGAGATGCTCCTGGTACCAGCGAGCGACCTCTGCCAGCGAAGTCGTCTTGATGGCAGCGTGGCCGAACCGCTTCACCTGCGCGGGGCCGGGTTCGACGCGCTGCAGGGTATCCGCCCGAGGCCGTGCTACTCCAGAGTTGAGCGGCGGATGGGTTCGCAGCGGAAGAGGCTCCAAGCTGGCGATCCCATGGACGACGTCGACTTGCCGCCCATCCGGGTCGGAGAGGTGCACGACACGACCTCCCCCCGGCTCGTCGAGCATCTCGACGGACGCGCCCGCCGCCTCGGCGAGCACGTCGAGATCGGCACCAGAGTTTGCCTCGAAGGCGATTCCGAGGAACGCCGAATCACCGACATGGGTAACGTGCACGTGGTGTGCTCGATCGGTTCCGCGCATGTAGAGCGCGCTTTCGGTCCGAGCGCTGCGTCGCATTCCAAAGTCGAGAAGGTAGCGCTCCATCGCGTCGAGGTCCGGCCCCCGGAATCTCGGAAACGCGGCGTCGCGCACGCGAATGATCGGGTTCATCATGTACTCCTCCATTTCGGCGTTCGCTGGAGGTATAGGCCGCGGCGACTTGCGTTGCTTGACCGGTCGCGCCAACTTCTTGGCCCGCGACGACGGACCATGGCCACAAGCAAGATTGCAACGACGCCGAGCAGCTTGAGCGTCATGCTCGGGCGCGCCCTCGACGCACGCGGCATCGACGGCCGCGCACTCGCCGCGCGGGCGGGTATCGCCGCCGAACAGCTCACGGATCCCGATGGCCGGGTCCCACGCGCGGCGCTGACCGAGCTATGGCGGCTGGCAGTCGAGGCAACGGCCGACGAGGCCTTCGGACTGCATGCGGTCCGCCACGCGCAGCCGACGAGCTTTCACGCGCTCGGCTACGCCATTCTGGCGAGCGCGACGGCGCGCGATGCGCTCGAGCGCATCGTCCGATTTCGGCGCTTCATCGGCGAGGTCAGTCGGCCGGCGATCGAGGACGAGGGAGACGAAACGGCGTTCGTCGTCGGCATCGCCGGCCCACCGGGGCTTCCCTACGAGTCGATCGACGCGTACCTAGCGATCACGATCCGTCAGTTGCGCCAACTGAGCGAGGACCCGAGGTTCGCCCCGGTGCGAGTCGAGCTGCGTCGTCCGCAACCTCGAGAGGCAACCCCGTACGAGCAGCTTTTCCGCTGCCCAATCCGGTTCGGGGCTCCTCGCAACGCGCTCGTACTCCGCCGCGCCGTCCTCGACCGCCCTCTGCCGAGTGCCCATCCCGAGCTCGCGCGGGTGAATGACCAGGTCGTGGTCGACTACTTGGCGCGCGTCGATTCGGCAGGGATCGTCGATCGCGTGCGCAGGGCGCTGGTCGAGGAATTGCCGAGCGGAGTACCCTCGCAGACAGAGATCGCCCGTCGCCTGGGAATGAGTCCGCGCAGCCTGCAGCGACGGCTGGCAGACGAAGGGGTCGTGTTCCGGGATGTACTCGGCGAAGTCCGTACAACCCTCGCCCGACAGCATGTCCTCGCCGGAAAACTGACGATTACCGAAATCGG
>CALJUJ010000751.1 GCA_937975525.1 uncultured bacterium | reverse complement strand
GCGGTCGTCTCGCTGCAATCGGCTCGCTGGACGAGTTGCGCGCCCGTGCCGGCGGGGCTCGCGACGAGCGACTCGAATCGCTGTTCCTCCGACTCACGGGTGAGCCGGCCGCCACGAGCGTGCCCGTCGACGCGAGCGCATGAGGCAGGCGCGCAAGGCAGACCCTTCTTCGCCACAGGAAATCTTGCGCGAGGAGGTGCGTGCGACGACTCTGCAGCTGCGCCCACGCTACCTTGCCAGTCGGAATCGCCTGCAGCGATTGGAGCGCAGCGGACACCTCGGACTCGCGGCCCTCGCCGGCCTCGCTGTTATCTTCTGGCTATCGATCTTCACGCTGTTCGATCGGGTCCTCGGATTCCTGCTGCAGATCGAAGAGATCGGTCCGCTCCTGACCCACAAGCTCCTCGGAATGATCCTCGTCGGATTCTTCTCGATCTTGCTATTCTCGAATCTCGTCTCGGCGCTGTCCTCGTTCTACCTGTCGACCGACCTCGACCGGCTGCGGGGAGCTCCGGTGTCGAGCGGATCGTTCTTCCTCGCCCGGTTTGCTGAAACCGCGGCGGAATCGTCGTGGATGGTGTTGATGTTCGCGGTGCCTGCGTTTCTGGCGTTCGGAATCGCCCACGAGGCGGCGCTCACCTACTACCTGCTCGTGATCGCAACCCTGCCGCCCTTCGTGGTCATCCCAGCAGCCATGGGCGTCAGCCTCGCAACGGTCCTGGTCACCGTCCTGCCGGCACGACGAACTCGCGAGATCCTCGTACTGCTGGCAATCGTCGCCGTCGCCGTCGTCTACCTCCTCGTGCGTGTGCTGCGGCCGGAGCAGCTGTTGAGCCCCGAAGGCGCCGACGACTTCGCCCAGTTTCTGACCGGCATCCGTGCACCTGCGTCCGTGTATCTGCCGAGCACATGGGCGACCGAAGTGCTTCACCCTGCGATCGGGCACGCGCCGAGCACGGTCGTCTACTATTGGTCGCTGATCATGCTGACCGCCGTGCTCGCCACCGGCGCCTGCGAGTCGATCGTGCGCCGCCTCCATCTAACCGGCTGGAGCAAGGCGCAGGAAGGGCGCCGGCCCGGCGGCCCTCGAGTCGGCCGTTGGGAAAGAATCGTCAATCGCTTGCTGGTACCGTTCGAGGTGCCGACGCGATTGCTGGTCGTGAAGGAGCTGAAGTTGTTCGCCCGCGACAGCAGCCAGTGGTCCCAGCTGATCCTGCTGCTCTCGCTGGCCGTCGTATACGTCTACAATTTCAGCGTGCTGCCACTCGCGGGCGGCCCTCTCGTGACGTTCTACTTCCGCAACGCGATCGCCTTCATGAACCTGGCCCTCGCCGCGTTCGTCACGGCTGCGGTGGCCGTTCGCTTCGTGTTTCCGTCCATCAGTCTCGAAGGCCGGGCCTTCTGGGTGATCAAGACGGCCCCGGTGGACATGCGGCGGGTGTGGTGGGCGAAGTTTTGGGTCGCGGCCCTACCCTTGCTGACGTTGGGCCTGGCGCTGGTACTGATCACGAACCGATTCCTCGGGGTGCTACCTCTGATGCAGTGGCTCGCCGGCTTCACGATGCTGGGCTTGGTGATCGCCATCGTTGCCCTGGGCCTGTGGCTCGGCGCCGCCTACCCCCGGTTCAACGTCGAGAACGCAGCCAAGATCTCCGCCGGCGCGGGGGGCATGCTCTTCATGATCACGTGCATGCTGTTGATCGGCGGCGTCGTCGTGCTCGAGGCCTGGCCCGTCTACGCCTGGTTCAGCTATCGGCTCGAAGGCGTCCCGATTCCGGTCTCGGTCCAAGCGGGCATCGGCATCTCGCTGGCGAGCGCCGCCGGCCTCTGCACCGCGGTGGCCTGGGGTGCTGCGCGCTTCGGGATCGACCGGTTGCGGCACCTCCAGGCCTGATTCCCGCAGCCGCTCGACCGCTGCGAACGCGTCGCGACTACCTTCGCTCGCGGCAATGATCGCCGCCGTCGCAGCCTTCACGTCGCGTCCGCTCGCGTTCCACACGGCTTCGAACAGCGCCAGCTCGCGGTGGTACACGTAGACGGCGAGAATCCGTGCGTTGTTCAGTGGCCGGGAGGCGAAGCTCGCGTAGCGCCGCGTCGCCTGGGGCGTCGCCGCCCACCGCGACTGCGCCGCGGCGAAGTAGCGGCTGCGCTCCTCGAGTCCCATTCCCTGGGAATAGGCGGTGTGCAATGCGGTGACGAACGTGTCGAGGAAGTCCGAGAACGCCAGCGTGTCGCGCCACTCGGCTTCCAGCTGCGCGGCCAGCGTCGGCTCGCCGCTGTCGGCGAAGTACGCGATCGCACCCCGATAGCCGACGAAGTTGGCGAAGGACTCGGCGAAGTCCGCCTGCCCGGGCGTGAAGGTCGTCGTGTGCAACAATTCGTGAAGGACGAGCACCACGAGATCTCTTGCGTCGAGCCCGAGCTGCGTCGACAGGAGCGGATCGTCGAACCAGCCGAGCGTGCTGAATCCACCGGCCGGTCGTACGTACGTGTCGAACCCTTCACGCTCCAGCCGGTCCGCCTCGGCGAAGGCGCGCTCCCGGTCGAAGAAGCCCTTTTAGGGGACTCGGCCGACGACCGGGAACCACCACGTACGATGTACCAGCGCGAAACGCTCTGCCGCACTCACCA
>CALJUJ010000750.1 GCA_937975525.1 uncultured bacterium | reverse complement strand
CGCATCGCCGTATGGGGCGGGGGGTCCAAGGCGGTGGCCTTCCTCGCGGCGGTCGACCGGGACGCGGACGTCGACGCCGTCGTCGACATCAATCCGCACAAGCAGGGCAACTACCTGCCCGGCAGCGGGCTGCGGGTGGTCGGGCCGCAGGACCTGGTGCATGCCCCGCCCGACGTCGTGATCGTGATGAATCCGGTCTACCGCGACGAGATCGCGCAGACGCTGCGGGACCTCGGCATCGCCGCGGAGGTCTGGTGTCCCTGATGGACGGTTCGTGCCCCGCCTGTGGTGCGCGCGCCGGCGAGGTCTTCTTCGAGCGCGAAGGCGTGCTCGCGACGACGAACGTGTTGTACGCGCGGCGTGAGGACGCGCTCGCGGCGCCGCGCGGCACTCTGCGCATGGTGCAGTGTGCTCGATGCTCGCACGTGTTCAATTCCGCGTTTGCGGCAGAGCGGGCGAGCTACGACGCGGGCTACGAGAATGCGCTTCACTTCTCGCCGACGTTCGATCGCCATCAACGGCGACTGGCCGAGGCATTGATCCAGCGCCACGAACTGCGCGGCAAGCGGTTGATCGAGATCGGATGTGGCGATGGGTCGTTCTTGCGAGCCCTGTGCGAGGCCGGCGACAACGTCGGTGTCGGCGTCGATCGGCTCGCGCCGGACGCAACCGCGGATGCTCGCGTTCGCTTCGTGCGAGCGAACGATCTGGACGCGGTCGGCGACGTCGACTTCGACTTCGTGTGTAGCCGCCACACGCTGGAGCATGTCGTGTCGCCGCGCTCCTTCCTTCGCGCCTGGCGACGATGGGCGGCGCGGCACGCGGCCGGCGTCTATGTCGAGGTGCCGAACGGAGCTGTGCCGTTCTGCGACGACTCCGTCTGGGACCTGATCCACGAGCACGTGTCGTACTTCACGCCGCAGTCGCTGGCGCACGCGTGCGCGTCAGGGGGGATCGCCGTCGACGCGATCGAAGAGACATTCGGCGGCCAGCATCTCTCGGTGCACGGCCGCCTCGCCTCCGGCGAGGTGACGGCGATCGAATGCGCGAATCCACCCGACCTGGAGCGGCGACTCTCGGAGTTCGCCGAGCGCTTCTCGGCGCGACTCGCTGCAGCCCGCGACCTGCTGGAGTCGGGCTCGCCGCGAACGGTGCTGTGGGGAGCCGGGTCCAAGGGCATCACGCTGCTCGATGCGACCGCAGGCGCGGGCGTCGTCGCGGCGGTCGACGTGAATCCGCGCAAGCACGGACGCTGGATCGGCGGGGTGGGTGTGCCCGTCGTCGCGCCCGGTGCATTGCGCGCGATGCGGCCCGATCGAGTGGTGGTCGTCAACGAGCTCTACGTTGCCGAGATCCGCGCGGCGCTGCGGGAACTGTCCGTCGAAGCCGACGTCGTCGTCGCGTGAAGCGATCGGTCGGGCGACCGATCGTCGCGGCCCCAACGACGAACCCTGCCCCCACCTTTTGCGCCGGGTCGCCGGTACCTGGGTGGTGCTGGAGGCCATGTCTCCGCGGGGCACCCCCCGGCGAATCGCCGATCCTCGGAACCAGCGACTCGAGGTGCGATGCGGAGATTCTTCTCGACGTTCCGAGAGCGCACCGCTAGTGCGCCTGCGTCGTCGAGTGATGCTGGGGTGCAAGGGGAGATTGCGGGAGGTTCTGATGAGGTCGAGGAGTTCGCGTGTGCGCCGACGAACGACGGGGACTGATTCGTTGTGGCGAAGCGCATGGTTGCGGCTGTTCGCGGCGGTGGTCGCGCTCTCGCTCGCCGGGTGGGTCGGAGGTGCAGCGGGGGAACGTGCGGAGCGCGAACGCCAAGACGCGCTCGAGCGGCAGGCGGAGTTTCGAACCGGGTTGCCCCGACGGATCGCGACGCTCCAAGAACGGAAGCGAGTCCGAGACGTACGACGGCAGGAGGCCGTGGGTGAGTTCCAACGGCGTCTGCGAAACAGCAGCGAGCACAGCTCGCCCGAGATCCCCGTGGAGCTGCGCAACGCGATCGATCACGCCTGGGCCAGGCACGGCCTCGGTGGCACCGACTTCGAGCGATGAGCACGGCGCGCCTGCTTCTCGCACTCGTGCTCGTGCTGCATGCGCCTGCAGGCACTGCCTGGGCTGCGGACGATGCACCCATCGGTCGCGGCAAGACGGGCGACGGCTCGACGGCTTTCACCGGTCTCGGCTCGGCGCCCGAGGCGAACTTGTTCCACGGTGCCGCAACCATGTCGGTCCCGATCCAAGTCCCGCCCGGCCGTGGTCCGATCACGCCGAGGCTAGCGCTCAGCTATTCGTCGAGCGGCCGAATGTCGCCGTATGGCTTCGGTTGGGATCTGGCGCTGGGGACGATCCAGCGCTCGACGAGGCGAGGGGTGCCTACCTGTGGGGACGTCGGCGATCTGAGCACGTTCGTGATCCATCTGCCGGGATCGGTGAGCGAATGCCGAATCGAGCTCGATCCGAACGATGCGTCGATCGTGACGAACACCCAATGCGAGCCGCTGGTGCGGCAGACGGCGATCGACATCCAGTACGACAGTGCCGTGAACTCGTGGACGGTACGCGACGTGAGCGGCCTCGAGTACTCCTTCGGTACGGTGCGGAGCGCCCGGGTGGGATCCGAGGTGGAGGATCTCTACTCGGCGAACGGGACCTCTTGCACCTACACCTTCGGCTGGGGATTGAGTCGGATCGAGGACCTGAACGGCAATCACCTCGACGTCGTCTACGGTGATCCAGCCGCCCCGGAAGTGGCCCCGGAAAGCGGCGTGCTGTATCCCGCGAGAGTGGAATACGGCGGCAATCTCTCGACGGGGCTTGCTCACTTGTTCCAAGTCGAGTTCGACTGGAGCATCCAAGGCCCGTCGGAAGTGCCGTGGGTGAACGCCGCAGGTGGATTCGAAGCCAAGATCGACCGACTGCTCGCGGCGATCCGCGTCATCTCGTACGACGCAGTGCCGTATCTACGGAAGTACGAGCTCAGCTATGCGCACGAGGCGGGCATGCATCCAGGGGCACCGCCCTTGCTGGCGCAGGTGGCACTGTTCGGGCGTGACGGCCTACCGCTCATCGGGGAAGGCGGAAGCGCCTCGACGACGCTGATCTACCAGGACGACGCCGGCTCGTCTTTCTAGCCGGCCCAGTCGCTGCCGGACGTGGCGGCGGAGTTGGCGGAGCAAGCGATATCGATTGCCCGGAATTTCAACGGCGACGAAAGGGGTGAGCAGGAGCTGGTCGACATGAACGGCGATGGCATCCTCGATCTCGTCGAGATCGCGACGGAGCCGGGCACCTCATGCGATCTGTGCGAGGCGGAAGAGCACTGCTACACGTGGACGGTCCACCCCGGGGGCCCCGAAGGATTTCGGGCGGACAGGAGCTTCCCATGGACGGTCCCGGAGAGAACGTTCATCGACGGGTTCGGCTCGTGCACGAGTGAGGGGATGTATCCTGGCCTGAGTCAGTTCAGCGCCTGGGGGACGACGCGACGTGTCGTCGATCTCGACGGCGACGCGATCCCGGACCTCGTGTCGTCCGACGGAAGCAAGCCCTTCTGGGAAGTGCGGTTCGGGCGGTTCGAGGACTCGCAGGCGGGCGGCGGGTTTCCTTTGAATCCCGCGAACCCCGTCACGTTCGAGGAGGTGGGTGGCTCGTTGGTGGTCTCGGGCGGTACGTGGCACTGGCCTTCCCCGGGAGGGATCATTCGCGAATCACAGTTCGCACCGCCGGGCGAATACCTGCCCGCCTGGGGCGACGCGGGGTGGTGGGTCAGGAACGACCTGGTCGACATGAACGGTGACGGGCTGCTCGACTACGTGGAGGGCGCCGGGCCCCACGGGCAGGGCACGCCGGCCCCGCTGCAGGTCTGGTACAACACGGGCGCGGGGTTCGCTGCCGATCCGCAGCCGTTCCCCGTCGCCTACAGCATGATCGCCTTGACGACCGAGGAGGACTCTTCCTCGCCGCACGCGCAATCGAAGCAGGTGCTCGGCCTCTACGACATGAACGGCGACGGTCTGCCGGATCAGGTGAAGGGGGCGGCCGCGCATCCGACGTACTGGGAGGTGTGGATCAACGACGGCACCGAGATGGTCGGCCCGTACCAGTGGCCGATCCACTCCGGATCGGGGTTGTGGTACCTCAACCGAGCGGTGCCGCTCTCGGGTGGCGGCTTCGAGACCTTGCGCGACCTGCTCGACATCAACGGCGACGGCCTGCCGGACCTCGTCGAGGCGAACCCTGCGGTGTCGACGTGGCAGGTGTGGTTGAATCGGGGCAACGGATTCGCCGCCGATGCGAGCGTCCTCACGAACGCCGGGTTTCCGATTCGGTTGAATGGCAGCGGCACTCGAATTCGCGACACGATCGACGTCGACGGCGACGGCATGGCCGACCATTTCGGTTTCGTCGGCGGCGACCTCCGGGTCTACCGCAACGGCGGCGGCGCGTGGTGCGCGACCGCCGATGATCCGAACGATCCCGGTGCGCAGTGCACGACCGTCGATGGTGCGGTCGACGTGCTGCCGCGGCTCGCCGGCCATCGCCCACACCTGCTGCGCGTCGTGCGCAACGGAGTGGGTGGCGAGACGCTGGTCGACTTTCGCCCATCGAATCAATGGCCCGTGCTGGACCCACCGGAGATGCCGTTCGTGACATGGACCGTGTCGGCCTGTGCGAGGATGCGAGCGTGCCGTCGACCTGCATCGGGCCACCTGGGTCGCATTCGGTCGCCAAACACTTCGTCTATGCCGACGGACGCTTCGACGCCGATACTCGCGAGTTCCGGGGCTTCGGGCGTGTCGAGGAGCACGACGCGGAAGGCCATTTCGCCGTGACGCTCTTCCACCAATCGCGCGCGCTCCAAGGGACCGTGGATCGGGTGACGGACTATGCCGCCGACCCGCAGAACCCTGGGGCCGCGACGCGACCGGTTCGGCAGGTGCGCGAGGAATGGCACTGCGAGACTGCCATGGGGACGGGGTGGTGCGGCGAGGAAGTTCCGGCCGTGAAGTTCAAGATCAACTCCCATCAGATCGACTACAACAACTTCTCGACGGCTTCGCCGCGCTGGAAGACCACCGTCAACACCGGACGCCACACGTGCTCCGGAGTCGCCACCGGGATGGGGTCGCGCACGACCGTGATGACCTCGGCTCCGGCGAGCGGGAGCCCGATCACGGTCGACACGGAAGCGGATTACCTCTGCGCCCCGAATCTCCACGCGTTCGACAAGCCGGTCCACGTGAAGACGCAGGCGCTCGGCGCCGCCGAGCCGCTCGAAGAAGCCTGGAACGTCTACGATCCCGTGACCGGAAACCTGAGCGCGACCCACACGCTGGTGCGCTCGCCGCGCCCGCTGCCCGACGATCCCCCGGCGTGTCCGCAATCACCGTCCAACAAGTGCAGCATCGTGGTCACGACGTTCGATGACTACGGCAACGTCGAGAGCGCGATCCATCACCTGGGAGGCGGCGCCACCAGGACGAATACGCACGCCTACGACCCGGACAACCACATCCATCCGCAGCAGGTGACCACGGACCTGAGCGCAGGCGGCAAGTACCACGTCGGCTACGGCTACGATGCGGGTTGCGGCCAGATGATCTGGGAGACGCTTCCTTACATTCAGCTTGCGACCGATCCTCCGCCGGCGGACCCGCATGATGCGGTGCACCCGAAATCACGGCGCGAGCTCGATTCGTTCTGCCGCGTGAGTGCAGAGTATGCGCCGCACGAACCAGGGGCGCAGCCGGGCCTCCCGCAGAAGCGCTCTACCTACTCTCTCGGCGGCTTCGATCACGACGGGATACCGTGGGCGAGCTTCATCGCTGTCGAGCAGCGCGAGCCCGGCGCCGCGAGTGGCTACGCGCGCAGCGTTCAGTTCGCCGACGCCCTCGGCCGTCCGATCCAGTCGGTGCGTGAGGCGATCGTGAAGGTGGGTTCGGGCGCTCCGACGTTGCGATCGGTCATCGAGGCGACGACGGCCTACGATGCACGCGGCAATCCGCATCGCGCCTACGAACCGTTCTCCTCGGGCATGCTCGGCAAGGTCGAGGTGACGGCGGTTCCCCCGACCGCGGCGTATACCGAACGCTCCTACGACGCCATCGGTAGGGTCGTGCAGGAGCGAACGCCCGAGGGATTCATCCGCACCGCGGACCATTCTCTCGCCTGGCAGACGACCACCACCGACGAGTGCTGGGGCGCTACGGGATGCAACGGCGCTCGTGCCGTGGAGATTCGTGATGGCGACGAGCGCGTCGTCGAACGGCAGGTGTTCGATGAAACGACGGGCCTCGCCGGAAAGACGCGCTTCACCTACGACGCGCTGGGGCGGCAGCTGACGAGCGAGCGCTGGGACGGCACGGGATGGAATCCCGCTACCAGGATCACGGCCGAGTACGACACCCTGGGACGTCTGGTGTCGCGCACGGAATCTTCCTCGGGGACCTGGATCTTCGCTCACGACCTCACCGGAAACCTTCGCGTCCAAGAAGACCCGAAGAGCGGCCAGCACTTGGAGTTCTGCTACGACCGGCTCGGCCGCGTCACCCGCGAATACGAAGTCGCTGCGAACTGGAACGGCGGCGCGCTGCTCTCCTGTGTAGGCCCGGCGAACCCACTGTTCACCGTGATCTACGAATACGACGGCGCCGACGGCTACGGCACTGGCCAGCTGCATCGCGTCACCGACCCTTCGGGAGTCACCGAGTTTCTCGTCTACGACGTTCGCGGCCGGGTCGAGCAGGTCGACAAGACCATCGCCGTCGACGGTCGAGAAGAGCACGGGTTCACCGAGTTCGAGTACGACGACGCGAATCGGGTGGTGCGGACCACCTATCCCGACGGCGAAGTCGTCCTGGCGAACCGAGACGCCACCGGGCAGCTCGCATCGGTCGTCAGCGAAACCTATACGGGGTCGGGGAACGAGTACGGGACGTACGTCTCCTCGATCCAGTACGACATCCACGGCCGCATGCGCACCCTCGCGCATGGGAACACGATCGTCGACGAGCGGACGTACAAGCCCGTCGACGAGGGTGGCCACCTGGAGTCCGTAGTCAGCCGAAACGGTGGGATCGAGCTGCTGCATCTGGAATACACCGACTACAAGGCGAACGGCCTGTTGAAGGCGGGCGTCGACCCCCGGGTGGGCGCGACGGGCTTCCCCAACGCCATGTCGGCCGGCGCCACCCATACGTACGACGGCCTGAAGCGGCTGAAGACGTCGTCGTACACCGGCACGGGGACGAGCTCGTCGTACTCGTTCGACGCGCTCGGCAATCTCAGGACGAAGGACGGGCTGGTCTTCGAGTACGACTTCGCCACGCGGCCCAACCGTCCGTGGGGCGTGACGGATGGCTCGGGTACGCAGACCTTCGACTACGACGGCAACGGCAATCGCGAGGGCAAGGATCTTGATCTCTACGAATTCGACATGCGCAACCGGATGGTGACCGCCGACGTCGGTGCGGACACGGTGCGCTCGATCTACGACTACACTGGCCGGCGGGTGGCGAAGGTGGTGGGCGATCGGGTGATTCGCTACTTTGCTGATGGAGTGGAGCTCGAGCGCGAGGATGATGTGAACGACCCGACCGGGAGCGGCGTGTCGCGCAAGTACATCTCGGTGGGCGGGATGCGGGTGGCGGTGCGCGAGGCGGCGGTCGACGTGAACGGAATCATCCTCGCGTCCGGGCCGGAGGCGAGCATCGTGGTGGCGGCGGCGCCGCAGTCGTCGGGCGGGGTGTTGATCGGGGTGCGCGACGGGCGGCTGCAGGGCGGGGTGTCGTTGGGATCGGTGCTGTTGCTCGGCGCGGTGTTGCTGCCGTTGCGCGGGCGCGGCGCGCGGCGGCGCTGGGTGCGCAGGCTGCGGACGACGGGGGTGATCGTCGTCGTATGGGTCGGCGGCGTGCCGGTGCCGTGGGTGCTGGTGCCGATCGGGCCCGGGACGGCGTTCGCCGGCGGCTCCGGCGGCGGGGGAGGTGGGGGAACGCCGTCGACGGTGGTCGAGCACTTCCACCACGACCGGCTCGGCTCGACGATGGTGGTGACGAATTGGGCCGGGGTGGTGCGGCAGCACGTGCGCTACGACGCCTACGGCAAGGTGCGCGGCTACTGGAGCTCGTCCGGCGCGGCGATGTCGGCGGCGGAGACGCGGTTCGAGTTCACGACCTACGAGAGCGAGACGGAGACCGGGCTGCAGTACGCCGGGGCGCGGTTCTACGACCCGGAGTACGGGATGTTCGTGACGCTCGACCCGGCGCGGCAGGACGCCAACGCCTACGGCTACGCAGGCTGGAACCCGGTGAACGCGGTGGACCCCAACGGGGAGTCCTGGCTGGGGCTGGCGGCGATCATCGCGATCGGATTCTTGATCGGCTTCACGGCGACGTTCGGGGCGGCGATGATCAACGGCGCGAGTTTCGGCGAAGCGGCGAAGGCGGGACTCGTAGCCGGCGCGGTCGCGGCGGTGATGGCGGCGGTGCTGCAGCCGGTGATGTCGCCGGCAGTGGAGTCGCTGGCGCGCTTCTACGGAGCAGGCAAGGTAACTCTGGGCTCGAAGCTGGCGGCGCTCGGCACGCTGAGTGCGCCCTCGGCAACCTACGGCGCCGTCAACGGCGACTGGTCCGGGGCGATCGCACTCGG
>CALJUJ010000749.1 GCA_937975525.1 uncultured bacterium | reverse complement strand
CCCGCGAGCGCGGGGTGCCGACGTGGAACGAGTTCTTCGACCGGGCCGTCGCCGAGCGGGTCGTGCGTACGGCTGGTCACGCCGACGTCGTCGTTGCGAACAACGTTCTCGCCCACGTCGCCGACCTCAATGGCTTTGTCGACGGAATCGCCGCGCTGCTCGCCGAGAGTGGCGTCGCGAGCATCGAGGTTCCCTACGTGGCCGATCTGGTCGATCACGTCGAGTTCGACACCATCTACCACCAGCACCTTTGCTACTTCTCCGTCGGCTCGCTCGATCAGCTGGTCGCAGCGCACGGGCTCGTGCTGCGTGCCGTGCGCGCGCTGTCGATCCACGGGGGCTCACTGCGTCTGGAGGTCGGGCGGGAGGCCGGCGACCGCGCCGAGGTCAATGCATGGATCGAACGCGAGCGGCAGCGAGGTCTGGACCGGCTCGGGTTCTACGCGAGCTTTTCCCGTCGCGTCGCTGCACTGCGCCAGGACCTGCGTGATCTGCTGTCGCAGTTGAAGTCCGCTGGTGGGCGCGTCGTCGGCTACGGGGCCGCCGCCAAGGCGGCGACTCTTCTCGGCTTCGCGGGCATCGGCGGCGAGACGCTCGACTACGTGGTCGACCGCAATCCTTTCAAGCACGGCCGCTTCCTCGGCGGGAACCACCTGGCGATTCGCCCGGTCGAAGACCTCGAGGCCGATCGCCCGGAGGTCGTGCTCATTCTCGCGTGGAACTTCGCCGACGAGATCCTCGCGCAGCTCGACGGGCTGCGCCGCAGCGGGACGCGTTTCATCCTGCCGATTCCCGAGGTCCGGGTGATCGAATGATGCGGACGCCGGCTTTCGAGCTGTGGAATCTCTCGGCCGGTGGCGACGCGTGGGCGGGTGCGCAGGACATCTTCAATGTGGTCGGACGCGTGGCGGACGTCGCGCACGTGCGCCGCTGCACCTATGTCTTGAACGAAGGCAGTGAGAGGGAGTTCGCGGTCCGTGGACTCAACGGTGGAGGTCGAAGGCTCGAACGTCCGGGAGACTTCAACATCGACACGATCCGCAGCGGGGAGCTGCGCGAGGCGAATCAGCTGGAGCTCCGTGCGTACCGCCACGACGGCAACGTCGCCCGCGAGAGCTGTGCGTTTCGCATCCGTTCGACGCCCATCGAGCTGGGAGAGTGGCGGTGCCAGCCACGTCTCGGCGATGGAGTCGAGTCGCTGGGGCAGGTGGTCGATGGCCGCTGGACGGTTGGCGCCGACGATGACGGGCGCGTCTACGTCGGAATCGAAGCGGACGATGCCGGCTACGACCGGATTCTGTTGTTCGGCAACCGCGCCTGGACGACCGGCTACGAGCTACACGCGCGTTTCGTCGTCGAGCGTTGGCCACGCAGCCTCTCACAGGGCGTAGGGGGGGCGTTCAAGTGGAACGACCATGCGCCGGGAGACGGGAGTGCCCTGCCGGAAACGTGGAGCACGGGGATGGCCTGGGCCTTCTCCGAGTCGCCGGGGGCGACGATTCGCTTCGGCGTCGACGCACGGAAGGGAAGCGATGGTCGTTGGCGCGGGGAGTCCGTGCTCGCCGAGGCATCGCTCAGCCGCTGGCGAGCGCAGGCCGGGAGGTTGTGTCGACGCGTCGCGCCGACGCATTTCTCCTTCCCGCCGGTGCGTCCCGGCGTCGAGTATCGGTACCGTCTCGTCGTCGATGATGCTGCGATTTCACTGACGATCTGGGAGAACGATCGACCCGAGCCCCGCCCGCAAGTGGTGGCTCGTGGCGATCAGCCGTTGCCGAGCGGGAGTGTCGGCTGGGTGGCGCACTACTGCGCGATGAAGCTGTACGAGCTCTTGGTGATCCCCGTGCGTCGAGCAGGGAGGGTAGGCGCTTGAGCACCGTGACGCATGAGCGTGTGGGCGACGTCTGCCCGGCATGCGGAGAGTCGGGCGCGCGCGGCTTCTACGCTGTCGATCGCGTTCCCGTACACAGCGTGTTGCTGATGCGTACGTTCGAGCAAGCACGGACGTTCCCGCGTGGCGACATCCGCCTGCGACACTGCGGAGCCTGCGACTTCGTATTCAACGGAGCCTTCGAGGCGAGCCAGATGCGCTACGGCGAAGCGTACGAGGAGACGCAGGCCTACTCGCCGACGTTCGACGCCTTCCAACGGCGACTCGCGGAAGATCTCATCCGCCGGCACGATCTGCGTCACGGAAGGATTTTCGAGATCGGTTGCGGAAAAGGGGAGTTCCTCGATCTCCTGTGCGAGCTCGGGGGCAACCGGGGAATCGGCTTCGATCCGAGCTTCGATGCGGCGCGACGGAAGCGTTCGAATGCCGACGTGACGTTCGTGCCGCGGCTGTACACGGACGACCTCGAACGGATCGACGCCGATCTGGTGGTTTGCAAGATGACGCTCGAGCACATCCCGTCGGTTGCCGGCCTGGTGCGCACCGTGCGCCGAGGGTTGCTCGAGGAGCGTGGCGCCACGGTATTCTTTCAGGTGCCCAACTTCGCCAAGATTCTGCGCGACCGCGGGTTCTGGGACATCTACTACGAGCACTGTTCCTACTTCACGGATACATCGTTGGCGGGCCTTTTTCGCCGTTGTGGCTTCGAGCCGACGGCTCTGTGGAGCGACTACGACGAACAGTATCTGATGATCGAGGCTCGAGCCGCTGCCGAGCGGGCGGGGAGCGATCCAGCCCGCCTGCCTGATGCCGAGCTGTTGGCGTTCGAGCGCGACTGCCGCGAGCGGGTCGATGCGTGGCGACGAGGTCTCGTAGCCGAGTCTGCTCAGGGCCGTCGCATCGCCGTTTGGGGCGGTGGTTCCAAGGCGGTGGCGTTCCTCGCTGCGGTCGATCCGCACGGCGTCGTCGACTGCGTCGTCGACATCAATCCACACAAGCAAGGCCATTTCCTGCCCGGTAGCGGCCGACGCGTGGTCGCGCCCGAAGAGTTGATGCAGGCCCGGCCCGACGTCGTGGTCGTGATGAATCCGGTCTACCGCGTAGAGATCGAGCAGACCCTGCGGGATCTCGGCATCGACGCGGAAACTCGGAGTCCTTGATGGAGGGCCCTTGTCTCGCCTGCGGAGCGCACGCGGCCGACGTGTTCTTCGAGCGCCACGGCGTGCTCGCGACGACCAACGTCTCGTATGCGCGCCGGGAGGATGCGCTCGCGGCGCCGCGCGGTAGCCTCCGTATGGCGGTGTGCCCGCAGTGCTCGCACATCTTCAATGCCGCATTCGCCGCGGAACGGGTGAGCTACGACGACGG
>CALJUJ010000748.1 GCA_937975525.1 uncultured bacterium | reverse complement strand
AGCAGCCCGTTGAAAAACCCCTCCGGGCTGCGAGCGGGTCTTTTCCGCCGGGCTCTGCGTCGGCGAATCCTCAACAATGGCAGGGCATTGCTTCCGGTTCGCCTCCTTGATCCGACGAAAAATCCCGCCCTCTCGCCAGTCGGACGGGCTTTTCAGCGGACTGCTAGGCCTGCGCGCTCGGCCGTGTTGCGCAGGCGGCGAACCAACGCCTCAGGTTCAGGTGGCCTTCCTCCGGCTCGGCCTTCACCCACTTGGCGAAGTCGACGACGACGAAGGCGGTGATGTCCGCGAAGGAGTAGCGCTCCGTCGCCAGGAACTCGCGTCCGCCGAGGGCCTCGTCGAGCGTCGCGAAGAACCGCTTCAGCCGGGCCCGGCCGCGCTCGGCGAGCTCGGGGATCTGCGCGTAGTCGTCGGGACCGGTCAGCGCCCTGCCCTGCATCGCCTTCGAACGATTGCGCAGCACCTCGGCGACCGCCATCAGCCCCTCGAACTCGACCCGCGCGTTCCAGTCCATGACGACGGCTCGCTCGACGGGCGTGGTGCCGAGCATCGGCGGGTCGGGGTGAATGTCCTCGAGATACGACGCGATCGCGACGTTCTGGGTGAGAACGGTGCCGTCTTCCAACTTCAGCGCCGGCACCGTGCAGCACGGGTTGATCGCCCGGAACTCCGGCGTCAGCTGCTCGCCCTTGGTCAGGTCGACCTGGACGTTGTCGACGGCGATTCCCTTTTCGGCCAGCAGAATGCGCGTGCGCCGCGGGCTCGGCGCCAAGGTGAAGTCGTACAACGTCATCGCCATCGAAGAACCTCCGCGAAGCTAGCCTACCGTGAACGACCTACGTCGACGCCCCTCGCCCGTGGGCCGCGATCATGCGCGCTCGGGTGCGCCCCGCGGATGGCGGGAGCGCACCCGAGCAGCAAGTCGGCGCGGCGCGACTACCGACGGGACGATGCCCGCGGGACCGCTCAAGGCCGCTGCGTCGTATCCCGCAACGCCGGCACCGGCAGCTTGTAATCGCAGTCGTCACGCGAGTGGCAGGCGTCGACGGTGAGCTCCTCGCCGTCGGTGGCCATGTAGCGCGAGGCTAGATTGAACAAGAACTGGCCGACGTCGTACGTCTGCAGATCGTCGCAGCCGCACGGGTTGGGACCGTCCTCGCCGCACGCGTTGCGACAGCTCTCGCGCGCACCGTCGAGCATCGCCCCGGGCGGGTCGAAGCCGTGCTGCCCGGTGTCGCGCGTCAGCGGGAACAACGCCGCCGAGAATCCGCCCAGAGGATCGCGCTCGCCGACGCCGATCCGCAGCGGCGGGCTCAATCGCGGGTACTGCGGCCCCCAGATGTCGTCGCCGTCGCTCAAGACGTCGACGTCGAGGTGCACGCTGCGTCCCGCACCGTCGGTGAAGCGGTCGAGGTTGTGCACCGCCTCCGCGACGTAGGTGTCGAGCAGGACCTGGTTGTCCGGCACGCCGAAGTCGGGGTTGGCCTCGAGAAAGTCGATCAGCCCCGCCGCGCGACCGAACGTCACGCCGGATCCGGCCGGCACGTTCATGTCGCCCATCGACGTCAGCACCAACGTGTGGCACCCGGTGACGTCGCCGGTGCCCGGGTAGACGAGCGGCTCGTCGAGCAGGTGGCGCGCATAGGTCGCCGGATCGGCGGGATCGAGGACGAGCTGGCCGAGTCCCATCATGCGACGGAAGTCGGGGGTCGCCCGCGGCAGGCCGAGACCATCCTCGAGCGCGCGCAGCGGC
>CALJUJ010000747.1 GCA_937975525.1 uncultured bacterium | reverse complement strand
GCCCAGGCGCCGGAGAGACGTCGCACCGCAAGCGCCGTCGGGGGCGCCACCGACATCGAATCGCATCGCGCCCGAGTCTGACACCACGTTCCCGTCGCTGACAAGAAGCGACAGGCGAAACATGCTACCCCCGGGACGTAGTTTCTTTTTTGACGATTCTTGCGGGCAGGCCAATGCTACAGCCCGTCGACCACGGTGTTCCCGACGGAATCGTTACAATAGCGACTACGTCCCCCGGGATCGTTGACTCCAGGTGGGTTCCGGCGAGGATGCCAGCGCGATGGGTGCGTTCTTTCTCGTCTTCGAACCTCAGCGCGAGGAAAGGGAACGCCTGGCGGCTTCCCTCGACGCATCGCTGCGCGCCCAGGGGTTCGGTCGCGGGGATCGCGTTGCGCTCGGATCCGTGGTTGCCGCGTTCTACGGCAAGCTCTGTGGCGAACCTCCACAGCTCCACGTCGACGGCCCGGACTCTTTCGCCGGCATCGCCGGGACCGCCGTGCTCGACGGAGACTTCGGCGTCCGCCTCGCCGGCAGGCTATGCCGCTCGGACGTCGACCTCGCATCGGCACGCGAGCGAATGCTCGGCAACTTCTGTCTCGTCCGCGGCGATCGCGGGCGGGTACGGCTGTGCCTCGACCCGTTCGGCCTCTACCATGTCTATCGCTCGGCGGACGCGCGCGTGTTCTCGAGCTCGTTCGTCGCCGTCGCGCAGGCACTCGGATCCATCGAGCCGGACCCGCAGGGCGTCTACGAGTACGCGTTCTTGTCGACGGTGTACGGCGACGGCACGGTGGCCCGCGAGATTCGCCGCGTTGAGCGCGACGGCGAGTATTCGTTCGACACCGACGTCTCGTTCCGGCGCTTTGCCGCGACCGACTCGCTGCGGCCGCAGGAGACTGACGTAGAGGCACTCGCCGAAGCCTGCCTGGATCGGCTCGACTCCATCTTCGCCGCCATCGGGGCTGGCTTCGGCGAGCACATCGGAACGGCCCTTTCGGGCGGCTACGACACCCGCCTGATGCTCGCGCTGTTGTGGCACCAGGGCCTGCATCCTGCAGTCCACGTGTACGGCGCCAGCGACTCCCCGGACGTCGTCGCCGCGCGCGCCATCGCCGACGGCGAGGGCTTCGTCCTCGAGCACTGCGACAAGAGTCGCCTTTCACTGCCGCAGCCCACGGATCTCGCTTCCGTCGTCGAACGCAACTTCCTCGCCTTCGACGGATGGCCGATCACGGGGATCTTCGACAGCGGCGCCGACTTCGCCACGCGCCAGGCCCGCGCCGCAGGGGGCCGACTCATGCTCAACGGCGGTGGCGGTGAGATCCTGCGGAGTTGGTTTCACGTCCGCGAGCGCACGTATGCCCCGTTGGAGATCGCCTGGAGCGTGTTTTCGCGCCACATGGCGGCCTGGTGCACCAGCGAATTCGACGAGGACGCCCACCTGAATGCGCTGGCCGATAAGATCTCCGCCCGTGCCGGTGGCTCGCGTGCGTTGGCCAGGGCCGAGCTCGCCTACCTGTTCTCGTCGTTCCGCTGCAGCGACTGGATGGGCCGCAACAACAGCGTGAACCACCGATTCGGGTGGGCGCTGACACCGTTCGTCGATCGGCAACTGACCCGGCTGTGCGCGGGCATCCCGTGGCGCCACAGGCGGCACGGTCGCCTCGCCGCTCGCTTGATCCGCGCCCGTTCGCCCCGTCTGGCCAGCTACCCGAGCGCCTACGGCCACCGCTTCGACCAAGATCCGCCGCTGACTCGGAGGATCGTCGACC
>CALJUJ010000746.1 GCA_937975525.1 uncultured bacterium | reverse complement strand
TGCGTGCGAAGACGGAGCGCCATTTCCGGGTGGCGTGTCATCTCGTCCGCACGCGTCCCTGGGACTTCTTCGCGATGGTCGAGATCGCGACGGATCGGCTGCATCACGCCTTCTGGCGCTTCATCGATCCGAGTCACCGGCGATACCGCCCCGGTGCTGCGCTGGAGGATGAGGTCGTCGAGTACTTCCGGCAGCTCGATCGCCACTTCGGCACGCTGCTCGACGAGATTGGCGGCGACGCCGTCGTCATGCTGGCTTCCGATCACGGCGCCCAGCCGATGCGCGGGGGCGTGCGCATCAACGAGTGGCTGCGCGAGAACGGCTATCTTCGGCTCCTCGACGATGAAGCCGGCGACGGGCCGTTGACGTCCGAGCGGATCGATTGGGGGGCGACGCGCGCGTGGTCGGACGGTGGCTACTACGCGCGGGTCTTCGTCAACCAACGCGACCGTGAGCCGCGGGGCATCGTCGCCGAACGCGATGCGGATCGACTTCTCGACGAGATCGCCGCGGGCCTCGACGAGGTGTGTGGTCCCGACGGCGAGCGCATCGGCGCCGCCGCTCATCGCCCCCGTGATCTGTTTCGCGAGACGCGGGGCGTGGCACCCGATCTGATCGTCTATTTCGGCGATCTCGCCTGGCGCTCGCTGGGCAGCGTCGGTGGTGGCGGTTGGACGGCGACGGCCAACGACACCGGCGCCGACGACGCCAACCACGCTTGGGACGGTGTCTTCGCGATGCGCGATCCACGCCTGGGCTGGGGCGATACACCTCTGCAGGACCTGCAGTTGCTCGATGTCGGTGCGACGATTCTCGACCGTGCCGGACTCGATCCATCCGCGGAGATTCCCGGACTGCCGATGGGCAGTCGCAACGAGCGTACGGCGGCGAGCACCGGCTTCGCCGCGCACGCATGATCACGACAGTGAAGAACCCACGAGGTCAAGATGAGTAGTTCCAACCAGGCGAACACGAAGCTGATGCGTCATTGGGGCGTTCTCGGCGGAGTCTTTTTGATCAGCTTGAGCTTGCTGGTCACGGAGCTCCTGCTGACGCGCGTGTTCTCCGTTCTGTTCATGTACCACTTCGCCTTTCTGGTGATCTCGCTGGCGTTGTTCGGTCTCGGCATCGGCGGCATCGCCGTCTATCTCTATCCCGAGAAGTTCGCCGGCGATCTGCAACGGCAGTTGGTCGTCTCGTCGTTGCTCTACAGCGCGTCGGTGGTGATGCTGGTGCTGTTCTTGTTCAACCTGCCGCTGGCACCGTCGACGTCGTTGCAGGGCGCGCTGGTGATCGGCGTGGTCTTCCTGGTTTCCTCGGTGCCGTTCTTCATCGGCGGAACCTGCCTGTCCTTGATCCTGAGCCGCGCCGGGCAGGAGGTGAATCGACTCTACTTCGTCGATCTCGTCGGTGCCGGCATCGGCTGCCTGTTGATCATTCCGACGTTGAACTACCTCGGCGGCGTCACCTCGCTGCTCATGGCCGCCTTCGGCGGCGCGCTCACGGCGCTGTTCTTCGCGATGCCCGGGCAGAAAATGGATGCGGTACGCCCGGACGCCGGCTCGATCCTCCAGCGCGTGTTGGTCTCGATCGCCGTCGTCGCCGGCGCCGGCGCGGTGTTGACCCTGATCGCCGAGCCGCTGGCGAAGGTCGTCGGCGAGGCGCTGTTCGAGGCGCATCCGGTGTACTCGACACGCGAGCAGCCGTTCTCGCACTACTACGATCGTTTGATCGGACCGGAGATCCGCAGCATCACCTCGGGGACCCGCATTCCGCTGATCCTCGCCTGCGTCGCAGCCGCCGGTGGGCTGTTCTGGTTGCGCCGCCGGCGTGCCAGCGCCGAGGGGCGCGGCTGGTTGACGCGCGAGGAGCTGCGCATCGCCTCGGCCGTCGTCGTCGTCGCCGTGGGCGGGATCGTCCTCGTCAACGCGACGACGGACGCCATCCGCATTCGCTTCGCCAAGGGCCGGGTCGAGTTCCAGAACCTCTTCGAGGGCTGGAACTCGTTTTCGCGGATCGCGGTCCTGCCGCGCCATGGCGAGATCACCTACGCCTGGGGGCTGAGCCCGATCTACGATGGGCACCCGGGAGACCATCTGGCGCTCGACATCGATTCCCTGGCGGGCACGCCGTTGGTGCGCTTCGACGGCAACGTCGACTCGCCGCTCATCGAGCACCTCAGTCACGACATCACGGCGCTCGCCTACGAGCTGCGTCCGGCGCGCACCACGTTGATCATCGGTCCGGGCGGCGGTCGCGACGTGCTGACGGCGTTGAAGTACGGGAGCAAGGACATCGACGCGGTGGAGCTCAATCCGCTGATGCGCGAGGTGGTCAACGAACACTTCGGCGATTTCACCGGCCGTTTGTACGAACGTCCCGAGATCCAGCTGACGATCGACGACGGTCGTCACTTCGTCCGCAACACCGACAAGGAGTACGGGCTGATCCAGCTGTCGCTGGTCGACACGTGGGCGTCGACGGCGGCGGGCGCCTTCGCCCTATCCGAGAACACCCTCTACACGGCCGAGGCGTTCTACGACTACTTTCACCATCTGGCTCCCGACGGCGTGCTGACGGTGTCTCGTTGGCTGGCGCAGACGCCGCGCGAGACCTTGCGCGTGGTCTCCCTCGCGCGGGCGGCCCTGCACGACGTCGGGGTCGAGGATCCCGCGCAGCACATTCTCGTCGCCGGCACGCCGCCGTTGCGGCGCAGCCACCGATTCGCCTCGGTCATCGTGTCGCGGCAGCCGTTCTCGCCGGACGAGATCGCGCGCGCCAAGACCTTCGTCGACGATCGCGGCTTTCAGGTGCTGTATTTCCCGGGCATGGCGGAGGACCCGTTGTTCTCCAAGCTGGCGACCCTGCCGTGGGACGATCTGCAGAGCTTCCTGCATTCGTACGAGCTCGACATCTCGCCGACGACGGACGATCGGCCGTTCTTCTTCAACACCGTGCGTCCGCGCGACTTCTTCAAGGTGTGGGAAGACAAGCCCGGGCGCGTCGGGGTGCACCTGCTCGCGCAGGTACTCGGGATCGTGCTCCTGCTCGTGATGTTCTTCATGCTCGGCCCACTGTACCTGCGACGGCGGTCGGCACTCGCTGCCGTGGAGCCGAAGGCACGTTGGTCGACGTTGCTGTACTTCGCCTCGCTCGGCTCGGGATTCATGCTGGTCGAGGTGGCGCTGATCTCGAGCTTCATTCTGTTTCTCGGCCACCCGATCTACGCGCTGACGGCCGTCTTGTGTACGCTGCTGATCTCCGCCGGCCTGGGCAGTCAATGGAGTGGGTTGCACGTCGCTGGAGATCACGCGGCACTGCGGCGGGTGATCGGCTACGCCCTCGTCTCGATCGTGTTGCTCACGTTGGTGCTGGAGCTGATCTTCTCGCGCCTCGTCGGGGCCCCGTTCCTGCTGTGCATCCTCCTCACCATCGTGACCCTGGGCCCGGTGGGATTTCTCATGGGCATGCCGTTCCCGCTCGGCCTCCGGCTCCTCGACAAGGTGGGGCCCGAGTGGGCCGCGCTGATTCCGTGGGTCTGGGGAATCAATGGTGCGACCAGCGTCCTCGGCTCGATTCTGGCGATCACGGTCGCCATCAACTTCGGCTTCCGGGCGACGATGCTTCTCGGCCTGGCGATCTATGGGCTCGCCTGGGTGACTTCGGCATATCTCGCAGGGGGAGTCGACGTCGAGGGTGACGGAGGAAAGGAGCCCCGCGGCCTGCCGCCGGCTGCGCGACGTAACCATTCGTAACGCTGCGGCGTGGCCGCCGCCGCCCGCGCGGGCCGCGCGCCGGGCGACGGCGCGGAGCGCGCCCGGACATCACCTGTAGCAAATACGCCACAGGCCCAGCGGTTTCAAGCTGCTGAATACGTTGCCTTCTTTTCCGGTGTCGCCACGAGCGGCTTGGCGGGCGCTACACGGCATTGTGTTTTCGCGTCACGCTCGTAATGATGGTCACGTACGGCCGTGCCGGCACCTTGCACACGGCCGCACGGCAGGGCGCCGCAGAACAAGAAATGCAGGACGGCAGGACGCGGCGCCCCGGGGGAAAAAGTAGCCACCAGGGGAGAATTCTCATGTCACATCGCAAGCGCAATGTGCGCGGCCGGTACACGTTGCCGTTCGTCGCACTGTCGGCGCTGCTGGCCCTGCCCGCCACGGCGCAGGAAGCAGACGACGACCAGGGCGAAGTTGAAGAAATCGTGGTGACCGGCTCCAAGCTGCGTCGCGACGAATTCAGCTCCATTTCACCGGTGCAGGTCATCGGCGGCCAGGAGGCCGTCAAGATCGGCATCTCCGACACCACGCAGATGATCGCCGAGTCGCCCGTCGTCTTCGGCACGCAGCTCGACGGCTCGGTCAATGCCGGTTCGACGACCGGCGCGGTCGAGGGCGTGCCGGCGAGCGGCCCCGGTGCCGCGACGGTCGCACTCCGCGGTCTCGGCCCGGAGCGCACGCTGATGCTGGTCAACGGCCGCCGACTCGCGCCCTCCGGCGTACGCGGCGCACCGGTCGCTCCGGACCTTAACCTGATCCCGAGCGCGATGATCGACCGCATCGAGATCCTGACCGACGGCGCCTCGTCGATCTACGGCGCCGACGCGGTCGCGGGCGTGGTCAACATCATCCTGCGCGACGACTTCGAGGGCATGGAAGTCCGCGGCTTCACCTCGGTGCCGACGGAAGACGGCGGCCAGGAGACGCTGATCAGTGTGATCGGCGGCGCCTCCAACGACCGCGGCAACTTCACCGTCGCCGCCGAGTTCTTCGACCGCGACCACATCTTCACGCGCAACCGCAGCCACTGGAACAACTGCCTGCGCGACATCGAGGTGGACCCGGCGACCGGCCAGACCTACTCGGTCTGCCACGACTCCCGCCCGGACAACGCGGTGCTGATCCTGAGCCAGGGCTTCATCTACGACACGCCGGGAACCACCGACATCGGTCTGCCCGGCTGGTCGTCGAACGCGGGCGCCGCGGCCTGGCTCGGCCGCGCGGGCACGAACGCGCTGACCGGCTCGGCGACGGAAACCCCGTACAACCTGCAGCAGGAGGAGCTCGACACGCAGCTGCAGGGCGACATCCAGCGCATCAACCTGTACGCGACCGGCGACTTCGAGTTCACGCCCGGGCACAGCGCCTACGTCGAAACCTCTTACTCGCAGCGGACCAACACCGACATCTTCACGTCGGAGCAGGCGTTCCCGAGCATCCCGGGGCAGATTCCGCAGGAGGACGCGAACGGCAACTTCATCGTCGACGGCACCGGCGCGCCGATCCTCGTCGACAACCCGATCAACCCGTTCGACGAGCTGGCGTTCCCGGTGTACTCGCTGGCGGCGCTGACCCAGAACCGCAAGACCGACATCGACAACTTCCGCGCCGTGTTCGGCGTCGAGGGCGAACTCGGGCTCGGCGCGATGCGCGACAAGGGCTGGATCTACGACGTGTTCGTCGCCTTCGAGGAGAGTTCGGGAACCTCGGTCCAGGCAGGCATGCTCGAGTCGCACATTCGCGAGACGATCGACACGCTGCGCATCGACTCGAACGGCAACCTGGTCTGCGGCCTGAATCGCTCGGTCGCCGTCGACTTCGGCTTCATCACGCCTTCCGAGTGCGTGGTCGTCGACTGGTTCGCCGACTCGCTGTGGTCGACGCGCGGTGGCAACAAGAGCTTCGCGACGCGCCGCGAGACGGACTTCCTGTTCGGCAACGTCATCAACACGACGACGCTGACCCAGACGCACCTGTCGGGCCTGATCACGGGCGACCTGTTCGACATGCCGGCCGGCACCGTGGGCCTGGTCGTCGGCATGGAGTACCGCGAGAACTCGATCGACTCGAACAACGACATCGTGCGCTCGCTGGCACTCTCGGCATCCGAGGCGCCGGACCAGGAAGCCGACACGGTCGGCGAAACCTCGATCTTCGACATCTACGCCGAGACCGAGCTGCCGCTCGCGGAAATCGCCGCGCTGAACCTGTCGGGCCGCTATACCGACGAGGAGAATTTCGGCGAGGAGTTCACTTACTCGGTCAAGGCCGAGGTCCAGCCGCACTCGTCGCTGCGCCTGCGCGGCACCTACGGCACGACCTTCCGCGCGCCGAACCTGCGCGAGCAGTTCCTGGCCGGCCAGGCGGGCGTCATCGGCGGCGGCAACGACCCCTGCGTCGTGCCGACGACGGCGAACAACGGCGGCGTCTACGACCCGTCGGGCGACACCCGCAGCCAGACGATCCTCGACAACTGCGTGCTCGACGGGGCCGACCCGACCGCGCTCGGGCTGCAGGCCAACGTGCTGATCCCGACGGAAACCGGCGGCTCGGAGAGCATCCAGGCCGAGACCTCGGAGTCATTCACGCTCGGCTTCGTCTGGTCGCAGGAACTGACCGAAGCCTTCGACCTCGACCTGTCGCTGACCTACTTCGACATCGACGTCCAGGACACCGTCGAGGAACTCGACCCGGTCGAGGTGCTGAACCGCTGCTATGCGAACGACCCGAACCTGCAGAACGCACTTTGCCCGCGCATCACGCGGCGCGGCGTCAACCCGGCCAACAACACGGTCGCCCGGGTTGACTCGTCGTTCGTGAACCTCGGACTCGTGACCTCGAAGGGCTACGACATCAACATCCGCTACGAGGACGACTTCACGATCCGTGACACCTTCGTCGAGATGGCCTGGAGCGTCACCGGCACCAACTACAGCGAGCTCAAGGAGCAGATCGATCCCGAGGCGCCGGTCGACGATCGCGTCGGCGAGGCGGGCTTCCCCGAGTGGGCCTGGGTGCTGCGCGGCAACTTCAGCACGGGCAACTGGGGCGTCGCCTGGCGCAGCCGCTTCGTCGGCGAGTTCGCGCTGGATGCCGAGGACGTCGACGCCTCGACGAACCGTGTGGGCCGCGATGCCTGCAACGTGCTCGGCGGTCCCACGACCTGCGTCAAGGCCAATGCCGGCGACTCGGTCTGGTACCACGACCTGTCGCTGACCTACGAGGCCGACGAGTGGTCCGTCACGGGCGGCATGCGCAACATCTTCGACCAGGAGCCGCCGCTCATCGACCAGGGACAGGGACCGGCGCGCATGAACATGGTCGTCCAGTCCGGCTACGACCTGTTCGGGCGGCGCTTCTTCGTCAACGCGACGCGGCGCTTCTGACGCGATCGCCGCAGGACGGCAACGGCGGCGGCCCTCGGGCCGCCGCTTTTTTTTGCGGGTCAGCGCACCCGCTGCACGCGGATCGTGCGGCGCATTTCGTTGAGCCGCAGCCGGTAACCGCCCAGGCCGGACTCCTCGATATCGACCGTGCGGTTCTTGCCCAGGGACGCGCGCACGTACTGCGTGTCACCCTTGACCTGCCGCCAGACCTGGCCGTTTTCGAGGTGCACGACGAGACGCCGGTACGGTACGTGCTCGTAAGCCGTAACGACGAGGCCCGTCGCGCGCGCCAGCGCGGCATCGCGCTCCGCCGCCGTCCGCGGCAGCTGTTCCGCGCCGATGTCCGCCGATTCCGTAGCCGATTCCGCGGCCGCTTCCGTGCCCGTTTCCGTGGCCGCTGCCGAGGTCGATTCCGCGACAGGCGCGGGTCCAGGCCCGGGCTCGTCGGCGGACGCCGCCCCGGTGGCGCCATCGGCCCCGGCAACTGCAGGCGGCGCGGTCTGTGCCTCGGCATC
>CALJUJ010000745.1 GCA_937975525.1 uncultured bacterium | reverse complement strand
TGCGTGAGATCGTGCCCGAAGCGCGCATCGCCGTCGCCCACGGGCAGATGGCGGAGGGGGCCTTGGAGAAGGTGATGAGCGCCTTCTTCGCGAAAGAAACCGACGTGTTGCTGTGCTCGGCGATCATCGAGTCCGGGATCGACGTGCCCAAGGCGAACACCATCATCATCGACCGCGCCGACCACTTCGGACTGGCGCAGCTCTACCAGCTGCGCGGACGCGTCGGCCGCTCGCACGAGCGGGCCTACGCCTACCTGATGATTCCCGGGGAGCAGGTCATCTCCAAAGACGCGCAGATGCGGCTGCGCGCGCTGCAGGAGCTCGACGACCTCGGCGGCGGCTTCAAGCTCGCGGCGCACGACCTGGAGATCCGTGGCGCCGGCAACCTCCTCGGCAAGCAGCAGTCGGGGCACATCACCGCCGTCGGCTACGAGCTCTACCAGCAGATGATGGAGGACGCCGTCCAGGAGTTGCGAGGGCGCAAGGTCGGTCGCGTCATCGAGCCCGAGATCCAGCTCGGCATCCCCGCCTACCTGCCGGAGTCGTACATCCCCGACGAAGGCCTGCGGCTGGCCGTCTACCGGCGCCTCGCCGACGCGACCAGCGGCCGCGAGATCGACGAGATCGCCGAGGAGCTGCGCGACCGCTTCGGGCCGATTCCGCCCCTCGCCGACAGCTTCATGCGGGTGATGGACCTGCGCCGCTACTTGAAGGCGGAAATGGTGGTGCGGGCGGCGCTGCGCAACGACGCGGTCACCCTGCAGTTCCACGAGGATGCGCCCGTCTCCGTCGACCGTCTGGTCGAGCTCGTGCAGCAGGGCAACGGCCGCTTCAAGTTGTCCGCCGACTTTCAGCTCGCATTCCGTCTCGATGCGCTCGACTGGGACGGGATCGTCGCCGAGACCAAGAACGTGCTACTGGAGCTCAGGCAGCGACAGGAGGTTCCCGCTTGATGAAGACAGCCGACCGATGGCGATGGGCGCTCGGCGCCGCCTGCGTTCTCGCGTGCTCGAATCCGGCACCCGCGGCGGCGGGCGTCATCAATCGCATCGTCGCGACGATCGACGGGGCGCCGGTCACGCTCTACGAGCTCAAGCAGTTCGCCCGCAAGTCGATCCGCGGCCGCGACCTGACCACCCAGGAGCGCGGCGCCCTGACCGACGCTCTGGTGCTCCAGCGGATCATCGACATCGAATCCAAGAAGCTGGGCCTCGACGTTCCCGAGAGCGAGATCGCCCTCTACATCGAGGACGTCATGCAGCGGAATCGGCTCGACGAGATGCAGCTGCGGCAGGCTCTCGCCGCCCAGGGCATCGAGTTCGACGACTACCGCGATCAGATCCGCGCCGAAGTGCAACGCCAGCGCCTGGTGGCCCGCGAGATCCGCGGCAAGGTGAACATCACGCCGGAGGAAGTCGAGCGCTACTACGAGGCGAACAAGCAGGACTACGTGCTGCCGTCGCGCACGCGCGTGGCGCACATCGTCTTCTTCCTGCCCGAGGGGGCGGGGCCTTTGGCGGAGGCGGCGGCGAAGGAAAAGGCGGACGCGGCGTACGCGGAGCTGCGTGACGGCGAGGACTTCGCCGAGCTCGCGGCACAGCGCAGCGAGGACGGCGGCGCCGACGGCGGTTCGTTGGGTTGGTTCAAGCCGGGCGAGCTGGTCGACAGCCTCGACCGGGCCGTGAGCGGGCTCGCCGTCGGCAAGTACAGCGAACCGGTGCGCGGCCCGCAGGGCTACCACATCGTCAAGGTGCTGGAACGCGACGAGGCCGGCTACGAACCGCTCGAGCAGCACGCCGACGAGATCAAGGAGAAGCTCTACGCCGCGGCCCTCGAGGAGCGCTACGAGCGCTGGATCGGAGAGGAGCTGCGCAAGCGCCACCACGTCGAGATCCGCTGATGCCGGCGGCGGTGCCGGTGCTGGCCGTGACCATGGGCGATCCTGCGGGGATCGGCCCGGAGGTCGCGCTCGCTGCGATCTGCCGATCGGCGCGTCGGCGCTACCAGCCGATCCTCGTCGGCGACGCCGACGTCTTTCGGGCGACGGCACGGATGCTCGATCTGGACGTCGAGTTGGTCGACGTCGGGGCGCCACCCGCCCGGCGGCGCCTGCCGATCCTCGCGACCACGGGCGTTCCCGCGCGTTACCGACGGTTTGGGGCGCCGCGCGCGGCCCCGGCGCGCGCGGCGTGCGGCGAAGCGGCCTACGCGGCGATTCTCGGTGCCGTCGATCTCGTCCAACAGGGTGCCGCCGCCGCCGTCGTCACGGCCCCGATCAGCAAGCAGCACGTCACCGCCGCGGGGCACGACATCCCCGGCCACACCGAGCTGCTCGCCGATCTCGCTGGCGGTGCGGCGGTGCGGATGATGCTCGCCGGCCCCAAGCTGCGTGTCGTCCTCGTCACCACCCATCTGGCGCTCGCCGACGTACCTGGCGCACTGACGACGGCGGGCGTCGACGCAACCATCATGATCACCGCCAGCGCGTTGCGGAGCCGGTTCGGTTGCGACCGGCCGCGGATCGCGGTGACCGGCCTCAACCCCCACGCCGGCGAGGGCGGCAAGTTCGGTGATGAAGAGGCGCGGCTCATCGCACCCGCCGTCCGCAAGGCGAAGCGTCGCGGCGTCGACGTCGTCGGTCCGCTCGCTGCCGACAGCCTCTTCGCCGAGGCGGCGTCGGGCGGCTACGACGCGGTCGTCTGCATTTACCACGACCAGGGGCTTGGTCCCTTCAAGTTGCTGCACTTCGCCGATGGCGTGAACGTGACCCTTGGTCTGCCGTTCGTGCGGACGTCTCCGGACCATGGCACGGCGTTCGACATCGCCGGCCGGGGGCTCGCCGACCCGCGCAGCATGGCCGCCGCTCTCGACCTGGCAGCGCGCCTGGTGGCCGATCCGAGCGGGCGCCCGAGGCGGCTTGCCAAACCGTGAGCGATCTGGGAACGATCGCGCCTGAGCCATCATGAAAGCACTCATCCTGACCGGCGGTGCCGGACGGAAGTTCATCCCCTTTTCGGCGACACGCCCGAAGGCATCCGTGAAGGTCGGCGGCGGCTCGCTCTTGCGGCGTACGTTGGAGCATCTGCGCGAGGCTGGAATCAACGACGCGACGATCGTCACCGGTCCCAATGGCGACAAGATCCGCCGCGGCTTCGGCGACGGCACGGATCTCGGCATCAACCTGTCGTACGCGGATCAGGGCGAGCCGACGGGGATCTCGGACGCGATCGGCGCGGCCAAGGGGCGCTTCAATCCGGGTGAGTACCTGATCCTGGTCTACGGCGACATCGTCACCTCGGCCAACCCCTTCCCGCAGCTGCTGCAGTCGTTCAATTCGTTCACCGGGCCGATCGCCGCGGTGTGCCTGCCGGGGCCGCCGACCGAGCGCTACGGGAACGTCTACCTCAGCGGCACGCAGATCACGCGGATCGTCGAGAAGCCGACGGAGCAGAACCTCGGCAACTACGTGCTGGCGGGCATGTTCGTGGTGCCCACCGAGATCTTCGCGCTGGCGGCGCGAGCCGGCGACATGGAAGGCGTGTTCGTGCAGCTGATGGAGAACTTCGGCCTGCACGCGTCGATCTGGGAATCTGGATGGATCGACGTCGAGCGGCCATGGGACATTCTCGCCGCGAACCAGCTGGTGCTCGACACTTGGGACGAGGCGCGGATCTCGCGCGAGGCGCACATCGAGGGCAACGTGACCATCGACGGTCCGGTGCACATCGAGGCGGGCGCCGAGATCAAGTCGGGTGCGGTGCTCATCGGGCCGTGCTACGTCGGCCGTGATTGTTACGTCGGCAACAACTCATTGATCCGCACGTACACGTCGCTCGGCGCCGGTTCGACGGTGGGCTACGGTGTCGAGCTGAAGAACAGTGTGCTGTTCGGGCACTCGGACATCGGTCGCCTGTCGTTCATCGGTGACAGCGTTCTCGGCGAGGGCGTCGACACCGGCTCCAACACGGTGACGATCAACGAGCGCCTCGACCACGGGGCCATCGACGTCGAGCTCGCCGGCGAAGTGATCGCGACCGGGCGCAACAAGGTCGGTGCGTTCATCGGCGATGGGGTGAAGATCGGCGCCGGCAACACCCTCGCCTCGGGGACGATTCTCGAGGCGGGTGCGGTGGTGCCCCACAACGCGACTCTCGGCAGTGGGCGGAGCTGATCGATGTGCGGCATCGCGGGCGTGGTCAGCTTCCAGCCGATCGAGGATCGTCTCTACGAGGGCATCCATCACCTCGAGTACCGCGGCTATGACTCGTGCGGCGTCGCCTTTCACAACCAGGGGCACATCGAGATCCGCAAGAACGTCGGCACGGTCGACGAGGTGCACGGCAAGGAAAACCTCCGCAAAATCGAGAGCTACGTCGGCATCGCCCACACCCGCTGGGCGACCCACGGGAGGGTGACGCGAGACAACGCCCACCCGCACCGCAGCCCAAGCGGCGATTTCGTGGTCGTGCACAACGGCATCATCGCCAACTACAAGCAGCTGCGCGGCCGCCTGATGGAGGCCGGACACTCGTTCGACAGCGAGACCGACACCGAAGTGATCGCCCATCTGCTCGAGCACTGCTACCACAAGGTGGGCGATGTCGAGCGCGCGTGGGTCACCGCGCTACGCCAGCTCGAGGGCAGCTACGCGCTGGCGATGATCTCCGTCCACGCTCCCGAGCGCATCTTCTGTGCACGACACGAGAGCCCGCTCATCATCGGCGTCGGCAGCGGCTCGAACTACGTCGGCTCCGACTTCAACGCGTTCATCGAGTACACCAAGAACACGGTGATTCTCGACGACGGTGAGTATGGGGTCGTCGCCAAGGACAGCTACTCGGTGAAGAGCCTGAAGACCGGCGATCCGGTCACGAAGGGCGTGACGGTCGTGCCCTGGGACCCCGAGCTCTCTGGCAAGAGCGGCTATCCGCACTACATGCTGAAGGAGATCCACGAGCAGCCGCAGGCGGTGCGCCGGGCGCTGCACATCGCCGAGGACGAGATCGACGCGGTGGCCGACATGATCGCCGGCGCCGGGCGCGTGCACTTCCTCGGCGTCGGCACGACTTACTACGTGGCCATGTTCGGCCAGTACGTCTTCGCAGATCTAGCTGGGGTCGACGTCTCGGTGACCAGCTCCGACGAGTTCCGCCACCTCGATCTCACCGACGAGCGTTCGGTCGTTCTGGCCGTGTCGCAGTCGGGGGAAACCTACGACACGATCATGAGCCTGCGCCATGCGAAGGATCGCGGCGCGCGCACGGCGGCGATCGTGAACGTGATCGGCTCGTCGATGGCCCGGCTCGTCGACCGCGTCATTCTCCAGGGCTCGGGGCCCGAGGTCTGCGTCGTCAGCACCAAGGCGGCGTTCGTGCAGATGGTGTTGCTGACGCGCCTCGCGCTGGCGGTGGCGGTGCGTCGCGGCGTGCTCGACGATGCCGGGAGGCGCGCATCGGAAGAGGATCTGGCGACGTTGCCGGATCACATCGAAACGATCCTCAACGAGCGTTCCGGGGTGATCCGCAACGCTGCCTTCGGGCACGCGAGCCGCGATCATTGGCTGTTCCTCGGTCGCGGCGTGTTCTACCCGGTGGCGCTGGAGGCGCGCGTCAAGATGAAGGAAGTCACCTACGTGCACGCGGAGGGCATGGCCGGAGGCTTCCGC
>CALJUJ010000744.1 GCA_937975525.1 uncultured bacterium | reverse complement strand
CGGCGCGGCCGCTGATGAAGTTCCTCACCCACGCCGTCGACCTCACCTTTTGAGCCGGTGTCCGGAGGCCGCCGTGGCGCGCTGGCGGTGGACGCGCGCGGTCGGCTCGGCTAGCGTCTCCCCGCCGACCGGTCGGTCGTGCGAAGAAGAAGGAATGACGATGCGATTTTGGTTCGTTCTCGCTGCGGCGCTGGCTGCAGCTCTCGCCACAGGATGCGCCGGGGACGGCAGCACCGCGGCCGCCCCGACCCCGTCGCCGACCGCCAGCGCGAGCCCGCTACCGACGGCGACCGCGACGGACACCGCGACGCCGACCGGCACTTCGACCGCGTCGCCGACACGTACGGCGACCGCGTCGCCCACGCGCACGGCGAGCCCGTCTCACACCGCCACGCCCACAGCCACGTCGACGCCCACCCCCAGCGCGACGCCGACTCCGACGGCGAGCGCCACTGCGACGCAAACGGAAACCGCAACGACGACTCCGACCACAGTTGCGCCCGTCGCCGTCGACGCGCAGCTCTTCACCGAGCTCGGCGACGTCGGCCTCGATCGCTACCTCGGACGGCCGGTGCCCACGCCGACCGTCGAAGGCCCCTGGCTGCGGTACGACTTCGCGACCTCCGACGACGGCCCGATCTGCCTGTACGGAACGCCCTTTCGCGTCTACGTACGTCCGGGCACGACCGACGACGTGCTGCTCTACCTGGAGGGCGGCGGCGGGTGTTGGAACAGCGACAACTGCTGGGTGCGGACGCGTGCCAAGATCGATGCGGCGCCGCTGCTGCCGCTGACGATTCTGCGCGCCGGCGTCTTCAGCTCGAACCCGCAGACGAATCCGCTGGCCGGCTGGAACGTTGTGTACGTACCCTACTGCGACGGCTCGGTGTTCACCGGCGACAACATCGCCGACTACCCGCGCGGCCGCGTCTGGCACCGCGGCCTCTCCAACCTGTCGACCGGGGTCGACGTGATGCGCGCGATGTTTCCCGACCCGCGCAAGATCGTCGTCAGCGGCAGCAGCGCCGGCGGCTTCGGCACCTTCTCCGTGTACCGCGTCACCCGTCGCGCGTATCCCGCAGAGGAGATCGTGCTTCTCAACGACTCTGGACCCGGGATCCAGAGCTACGACGCCCCGCGGGCGCTCGCGGATCGGCGCGAGAACTGGCGCTTCGAGCAGTTCCGCCCGGCGAGCTGCCCCGACTGCGCGACCCAGCCGGCTTTCATCACCAACTGGGCGATGCGTTTCGACCCGCGCCTGCGCGGCGGCTTCTTCAGCTCTCTACAGGACGGGGTGATCCGCAACTTCCTCGAGCTCAGCGGCCCCGAGTACGAGGCGCTGCTCCTCGAGGTGACCGACGAGATCGTGCGTCGCAACCCGGATCGCGCCAAGCGCTTCATGGTCGCCGGCGACTTCCACACGATTCTGCTCGGCGGCGGCCTCGGCAACGACGGCGTCGCCGCCGACTACCGCACGCTCGCGGTCGACGGCGTCCGCCTGCCGCAGTGGATCGAGGATCTGGTCGAAGACAGGCCCGGCTGGGCCGATCTCGTCGAAGGGCGCTGAACGCGGGCTGCGCCTTCAGATCTCGCGGTCGATCCACACCTGGCGTCCGCCCTGCCAGCGCCGCCGGCGTCCGTCGAGGCCGAACGAGCCGTACAAGACCAGTGCCGCGGCGTTGTTCTCGTTGGTGTTCAGGCCGAGGTGTCTGCACCCGCGCGTGCGAGCGCGCTCGAGCGCTTGGGCGAGAAGCTGGCGGCCGACCCCGCGCCGCCGTGCCGTGGCGACGACGAAGAGATCTTCGATCTCGGCATCGCCCCCGTACCACAGCGAATCGCGGTAGCGGATCTGCAGGAAGCCGAGTGCGTTGCCGTCGTCGTCCCCGGCGAGCAGGAACTCGGTGGCGGCATCGAACAACAGCGCTGGCAAGCGGTGCCGCATCTCGTCGTCGGCCGGGCCCGGCAACTCGAGGTCGTCGCGGAAGGCCGCAGCGAGCTCGACGATGCGGTCGACGTCCGCGGCGTTTGCCAGACGCACGGAAACCGAGGCGGCGGTGGCACTCAAGCAGCCGCCTCTCGGGCCTCGGCGAGCTCGTCGACCACCGGCCCGCGCGCCAGCCATGCCGAGGTCGCCCGCCGCCCGGCGTCGCGCATCTTGGCGAGCACCGAGCGCTCGAAATAGAGGTAGGATCCCGCGTTGAAGAAGTTGTCTCGCGCCGGCCGCACCGGCTCGTAGAGGCGCACTTCGCGGTACGGCGTTCCCTCGACGTGCGCGAGGCGATTGCGCTCGAGCAGGAGCTTGCGGTCGACGTTGTAGGCGTTCTCGAGAAAGCTGTCGACGGTGCGCTCCACGGCCCGACCGAAGTGCGGGAACGTGCGTGGGCTGACGCGTGCCGGCTCGGTGACGAGGACGGTGACGATCTCCTCGGCGCCGAGCGCGACCACCGGTGCGAGCGGCGTGTTGACGAGCAAACCGCCGTCCCAGAGCAAATGTTTGCCGATCGCCACCGGGGCGAAGAGCAGTGGGATGCTGGCGCTGGCGAGGATCATGTCGACGGTGATCGCGTCGACGACGACGTAGTCGGGAGGCCGCGTCAGCGGCGTCTCCCGGGTGACGAAGCGAACGACGCCGCCGGTGTGGGCATCGACGGTGTTGATGGCGAGCGCGACGTCGCGATTGCGGACGGTCTCTCCGCCGAGAACGTCGCAGAGGCGCTCGCGCAGCGGCGATACGTCGGCGACGAACGGCTCGCGGATGCCTTCGAGGAAATGGCTGACCAGCTCGAAGCGTGCGGTGAGCAGGTACTCGACGACGAGCGCGAGGGGGGAGCCGAGGCGCGGCGGGAAGTGCTGGCGCGCGCGTTGGAGGAACGCCTGCCAGCGGTCGCGTTCGAACAGTCCGGCGACGCCTTCGCTGACCGCGAGCCCGGCGAGCGTCTGTGCCGCCGAGCCGAAGAACGTCGCGCTGGCTTTGATCGGCGGATCGTCGGCGATTCCGTTCCAGAACTCCATGATTTCGCGCGGCGTCTTGCCGGCGGCGATGAGCGAGCCGTTGATCGCGCCCGCCGACGTTCCCGAGATCACGCTGGGACCGCGCTCGAACAGGGGATGGCGCAGCAACCGGTCGTAGACGCCCACCTGGAACGCGCCACGGGCGCCACCTCCGGAGAGAACGAGCCCGAGCTTGCGTGGAGCCTTCTTCGCCATGAACACCTCCTCCGCCACTTCCGCGTAGGCCTTTTCACCCGCATTCGGCGGCAAACGTCAAGGACTTCCGCTTGCTGGCGCCTCTCTCGCTGGTGTAACCACGCGCAGGGCATCGTTCATGCGTTCCTCCACGGCAAACGCGCCGCGCCGCTGGTGGGTGGCGGCGCTCCTGACCATCGCCGCGCGCGGAACCGGCCAGCTGTACAACGGTCAGTGGCGCAAGGCGGCGTTCGCCTACTTCGCGCCGATCCTGCTGCTGTTCCTGGCCAGCGCCACGCGCGTGCCGCTGTTGGCCCAGGCGCTCCTGCTCGCCTGGGGAGCCGTCTCCGTGTGGGCCGTCGCCGATGCCGCGATCGTCGCCTTCGCCCACCGCAAGGCCCATGCCCGTCGAGGCTTCCAACGGCCCGTCGTCTACGGCGCCGCCATCGCCGGCGCCTGGCTCGCGCACGCCGTCGTCGTCGACCCTTTCGTCGTGCGCGTCACCGATGCCCGCGAGGGCCACATGCAGCCGGCGATCGACAGCGGCGACCGCATCGTCGCCGACATGAGCGCCTATCTCGCCACCGGCCCCCGCCGTGGCGACGTCGTGCTGTTCCGCTCTCCGGTCGATGGCAGCAGCCGGCGGGTCAGCCGCGTGATCGGCCTCCCCGGTGAGACCATCGAGATCCGCGACAAGCAGGTGCTCGTCGACGGCGGCATCCTGCGCGAGAACTGGGGACGACACGGCGACCCCGCCGTGCAATGGCCGTCTTCGCCCAGCCCGCGCGACCACTACGGTCCCGTACGCATCGGCGCCGGCGAATACTTCGTGCTCGACGACAACCGCGACGCCGGCTTCGACAGCCGCTACTGGGGCCGTGCCGTCGCCGCCGACCTCATCGAAGGACGCGCCGGGGTGTACGGATTCTCGCGCCATCCGCAAGCGGGCATCCGCTGGCAGCGCATCGGCCGGCCGATCCAGCGTGAAGTGCCCCTGCCCACCGATGCCTCCCCGGCGCTCTACCAGGCGATGGGAGTCGGTGCGGCGCTCCCCGCCAGCGCCGCGACCGGGATGGCCGCGGTGCTCCTCGCCTGCGCCCTGGGGATGCCGGTCGGCGAAGCCCGCCGCCTGCGCCGCCGGCGCCTGGTCGCCGCGAAGCCGTACTCCGTCGAGCCGGCGCAGCCCGCCTGCGTCTCCGAAGCCGTCCGGCCCCTCGTCGGGGCCGATCGCGTGGCGCTGTCGCTCGCGGCACGTCTCGGCGCCCTCGCCGACGCATCCGTGCACGCACGACGCCCTCTCGACGTGGCGGTGGCCGAGTGCCTCAACGGCATGTCGCTCGGCGCCGTCGATGCGAGCGAGCTGCGCACGATCGTCAAGCACCTCGACCGGCTCGGGCGGTCGCGCGCCGTACGCGACCCCGGTGTCCGCGGCCTCCTGCAGTGGCGCCGTGCCGCCGCGATCCAACGCCTCGTGCGGCAGGGGGCGGACGACGTATCGCTCCAGACCGCCGTCGCCGCATACCGCGAGGCCCTCGTCGAGACGCCGCGATCGCACGCGCCGCTGCGCTGGGCGGCGATCCAGAACGACCTGGGCACGGCGTTGCAGAGCCTCGGTGAGGAGAGCGGCGAACGATCCTGGTTCGAGCAGGCTCTCGCCGCCTATCGCGCCTCGCTGCAGCGGCGCACGCGCCGCAAGGCGCCACTCGACTGGGCGACCACGCAACACAATCTCGGCAACTGCCTACGCCTGCTGGGCGAAGGCGACGGTGACATCAACCGCCTGCTCGCCGCCGCGGAGGCCTATCGGGCCGCCTTGACCCGGCGCACCCGCGATCACGATCCCGTCGGCCACGCGATGACGCGCAACAACCTCGGCATCGCCCTGCGACTCATCGGCGCCCGGCGCGGCGACCCCGAGCCCATCCTCCAGGCCCGGCACCATCACGAGGAGTCGCTTCGCCTGCTGAGCAAGCACGCTCCGGCCTACGCCGCGGTGCCGGCACAGAACCTGGAAGACGATGCGGAGTTGTTACGGCGACTGGGGCTGCCGCTGGCCGAGCCCGGTGCCGCACGCCAGCTGCGCCCGGCCGCTGCAGCTGCTTGAGATCGCGGCTCCGTCAGTCGGCGGCCGCCGCGCTCTCCTCGCCCTCGGCCTCGCGCTCCGAGGACAACGCCGGCGGCAACCAGACGCGAAACGTCGTTCCACGACCCACCGTGCTCTCGACGCTGATCCGACCTTCGAGGATGTCGACCAGGCGACGCACGATGTAGAGCCCGAGCCCGACTCCGGCACGTTCGCCGCCGGGTGTGCCGCCCTGGCGGAACGGTTCGAACACGCGCGGCAACATCTCCGCGTCGATGCCGACCCCGGTGTCGCGGACCGAGATCTCGGCCCCGGTTCCCACCCGGCGAGCGGCGACGATGATCTCGCCCTTGGGGGTGAACTTGACTGCGTTGGACAGGAGGTTCTTGACCACCATCTTGATCTTCTGCCGATCCGACTGCAGCAACGGCAACTCGTCCTCGACATCGGCACGCAGGCTCACTTCGCCGTTCGGCAGCAGCTTGCTCATGTCGCCGGCAACGTCGCCGAGCAGCTCGCCCACGTCGACCGCTTCGATCACCAGCGGGATGGTGCGGTTGTCGAGTCGGCTCAAGTCGAGCGAGGCCGACATCAGGTCGAGAAGCTCCTCGGCGTTCTTGCGTACACGTTCGGTGATCTCGCGCTGCTGCTGGCTGAGCTCGCCGAAGGTCCCGTCGAGCAGGAACTCGAGGTAGCCGATCATGATGTTCAACGGCGTGCGCACCTCGTGCGACATGTTCGCGACGAAGTTGGCACGGAAGAGATTGACCTCCTCGACGCCCTTGCGCTGCGTGATGTCCTCGGTCATCCCGGCGAGCCGCAACACGCGACCGTGAACGTCGCGCACCGGGACGGCGCGGTCCCAGACCCAGCGAACCGAGCCGTCGGGACGTTCGACCCGGTACTCTTCATCGAGCTCGCGGCCGGCCGCGGCACGCACGAGCGCGTCGCCGACCCGGGCGCGATCCTCGGGGTGGATGGCTTCGACGCGCTCGTGGGGGGCGGCGTAGAGTTGCTCGCGGCGGCAGCCCCAGATCGCCTCGAACGCCGGACTGACGTAGACGAGCTCGCCGGTGCGGGCGTCCTGGATCCACATCCCGGCACGGCTGTGGTCGGCGAAGTCGCGAAAATGCGCCTGGGCTGCGCGCAGGCGCGACTCCGAGGTGCGCGGTCCGTCCAGCTCGTCCGGAGCGGACGCTCGGGCGACAGCCCCGTAGGCGCGCGAGCCTTCCGCCGGCACGACGATCTCGCTGGACGGATCCGCCGCCGCGTCGCCGCCGGCGGTGCCTGCCGGCCGCATGTCGGCGATGGCTTCACGGACGTATTGGACGGCGGTCCAGGGAACGAGGATCAGGCTGACGATCGCGGCGAGCTGCACGACGAGCGACTCGCCGGCGAAGATCTCCGCGTCGACGATCGAGCGTTGTCCCTGGCGCCGTCCCTTGAGCGGCTCATCGTGGAACCCGGGCAGCTTTCTAGTTTCCTCCAAGCCGTGCGCCTCGACCTCGCCGAGCCAGTACAGCAGCTTGGTCACCACATGACGCGGAGCCGACCGCAGATCCTTCTGAGCACCCCGACTGAGGACGACATCGTAGATCATCCGGCCCCGAACGTACACCTGAAAGGTGTGCGACTCAACGATGGGCGCTGGCGCTTCAGCCTCGGTCCAGCGCAAACGCAGCCGCCGTCCACTGGTGGGGAAAGGGTGCGGCTTGTGTCCGCTCGGGACCGTTCGTGTCCGCTTGTCGTTTCCCGCGAGGATGACCCACCCCGATTCTCACGGGATGACCCAGGG
>CALJUJ010000743.1 GCA_937975525.1 uncultured bacterium | reverse complement strand
ACGGTGTTGCTCGGGAAATAGGGGGCCGCGCTGCGTAGCGCGAGCGCTCCATGCAAGACTCCTTGGGGAGCTACTTCGTGCGTCAGGTCGATCGTCTGGATCGTCGGGTCGACACAAAGAATGACTCCTTTCATGATTCCGACGTAGGCGTCACGGCTGCCGAAGTCGGTCAACAGTGTCACGATGCCAGCCATCGCGGTTCAATCATGGAGCCCAAGCCGTCCCACGGAACTTCCTACGCAGGGTAGCGGTAGCCACTTCCTGCAAGGAGATGGGCGAGATCGCCGCCCCAGTGTGTGGACCATGACTCGACGAACACGTCGGCCGGGCACTTGCCCTGCTCGACGAGTTTCTGGATGGGTGCGAGATAGATGGCCTCGTCGTTCCCGTTGGCATCGATCTGCGGGGCACGTGCCAAGCCCTCGGAGGCAATGTCTAGGAGCTCCTTGGCGAGATCGCGGAACGTGTGGGAGCGGACCCGCGTCTCGAGGGCATGGCGCGGGGCCTCGTGGTGGGCTTCCATCCGTTCATTCCAATTCCAGCGCTTCACCAGATCCCAGGCGGCTTCGAGGCAATCGTTCTGATAGAAGATTCCTTTGATGAGGGCAGGGACGGCGAGCATCGACTCCTGGGGTTGGCTGTCGCAGGAACGCACCTCGATGAAGCGCTTCATTCGGAACTCGGGAAACAGAGTCGTCAGATGGGCGTTCCAGTCGTCGGTCGTTGGACGATGGCCTCGATGTCCCTGTTCCCAGAATCGACGGAAGGTGAATGCCGTCATGTCGATCCAGGAGCCGTCCCGCACGATGAAGTACATCGGAACGTCCAGCGCGTATTCGACGTAGTCGCTGAATCCGACCTGCTCGGAGAACACGAACGGCAGCAAGCCGCAGCGGTCGGGGTCCGTGTCCGTCCAGATGTGTGCTCGGAAGCTCCGAAAGCCGTTCAACGCACCGTCGGAAATGGGCGAGTTGGCGAACATGGCCGTCAGGATCGACGAGATTCCCATGCCTGTACGTAGCTTGCGCAGCGCGTCGCCTTCGTCGCCATAGTCGATGTTCACCTGCACCGTGGCCGTCTGCAGCATCATGCGGTGGCCCAGGCTGCCGACGCGCCGCATGTAGGGGCCCATGATTCCGTACCGTCTCTTGGGGACCCACTCGATCGCATCGAGCCGGCTGATGGGCTGCATGCCAAGACCGAGGAAGGCAATCCCCAACTCGTCGGCAATCTGCTTTACCTGCGATACGTGCTCGTGGAACTCGCGGCGTGCACAATGGACGCTGTCGCAAACCTCGCCACTCAGCTCGAACTGACCTCCGGGTTCGAGTGTGATCGAGGCTCGGTCGCCGGACAGCGCGACGACGCGCCCTTCCTCCTCGATACGGCGCCAGGAGAAGCGATCCGCCAGCCGGTGAAGCAGCTCCTCGATTCCGCCACTGAAGGGAACCGCCCTGCCGTCCGCGCGGCAGACCGCCACACGCTCGTATTCGGTTCCGATTCCCCACTCGGAGTCTGGTTTGCAGGCCGATTCGAAGTAGGAAATGAACTCATCATACCTTTCGATTGGTGCGCCCGCGTCGCTGCCGGCAATGTACTGGGACATGTCGTTCGGCCTACTTAGCCACCGCCGTGGGGCTACCGCAAGATCGGCGCCGAGAGGTTGCGGCGATCACGCACCCTCCTGATCGGTATGGCCCACGGCTTGGACGAGCGCCGGCAGCACTTCGCCGGCAGCACCGCGCAGGCTGACCGTGCATAGAGGGGTCAGGTCGCTCTCGTAGAGGTTGACCTCGATGAGGTGCCCACCACGCTGCAGGATCTGCTGTGGGAAGTACGCCGCGGGGTAGACGGTCGCGGATGTTCCAACGACGAGCATGCAGTCGCTGCTCGCCGCTTCGCGCTCGCAGCGATCGAGGACGTCGGCGGGGATCGGCTCGCCGAACGAGACCGTGTCGCTCTTGAGGATTTCCCCGCAGTCGCCGCATCGCGGCGGCAAGGAGCTCGTGTCGACGTCGTCGACGGACAACCGCGCCGCGCAACCCAGGCACCGTGCCAGCCTCGCGTTGCCATGGATTTCCGCGACTTGTCGGTGTCCGGCCGCTCCGTGCAACCCATCGACGTTCTGTGTGATCAGGCACTTCAAGACCGCGCTGGCCTCGAGGGCGGCTAGCGCGCGGTGCCCGCCGTTCGGGCGGGCGTTGCGAATGCACTTCCAGAGCTCGGCCATCGGGCCCGAGGGCCGGAGGCGCTCGCGCCAGGCTGCTGCCGGGTCGGCAAGGAATCGCTCGAATCCGTTCATCGGCGGCTCGCCGTACTTGGTCCAAATGCCGCCAGGGCCGCGGAAGGGCGGAATGCCGCTCTCCGTCGACAAGCCTGCGCCCGTCAGCGCGGTACAGTGTCGTGCCGCACGAATGAGCATTGCAGCACGGTATAGTTCGTCTTCCATCCAGCCGCGTCTTCCCAGTGTCGTCTTCGCCCAACCATGGCGCGTGTGTCGAGTCCGGCGCAAGGCAGCAAGTTGAGGACTGCTGGCGCGTCCAGTATAGAAACACGGGAGCGCTTGCAGCGCTCGACCGATTCGCGCAGGAGACGTGCATGCTGAAATCCATCTGGCTTGGTGTTTTGCTCGGTCTGGTCGCGGAGGTCGCCGCCGCTCCGCCCCAGCGGACCGAGTTCGACGTGGCCGACCCGGAGGGCAACGTCGTCGCCCAAGTCGTCCTCTGCAACGATTGCAAGGATCCGGCTCGGCCTGGGGGGGCGACCTGCGCCGATGGCGCGGCGGAGGGCTGGCGAGGGGGTTCCCCGTGCGGGAGCTGCTTGCTGCGCTCCAATTGGGGAGTGCTTCTCGAGTACGCCTACGATCTACACGTCGCAGGTATCTTGATCGGGGCGGACGGCAAACCCGTCGCCGAGCGCTACGTCAAGATGTTCCTTCCGAATGGTTGGTCGAGCCGGACGCGGACAGGCGACGACTGGGCGTTTCGCGTGATGGTGGGGGCCACGCGCGACCGAAAGTGCCGTACGCCGCTGGGCGTCGACATCGTCGAGCGAGTCGATCAGTCCGGCAGCCAGGATCCTCATTTCGCGATCTACTTGCTTCCCAAGGGCTACAAGCCCTGCACCAGCGCCGAGCCCATGGAGCAGCGGCCAAGCCTCGATGGGGCGGACCTGTAGCAGGCTCGTCGCACGCGGCTCCGCCTGCGGAGCGCCGTTCCGGGGAGCGGGCGTCGACGCATGACCCAACGGCCGGGCCACCTCCGCTTTGCCCTCGATCGCGGGCTCAAGGCGGATTTGGTTCGGAGCACGGCTCTCACCCTCTTCGTTTTTCGCGTCATGGAGGGGCTGGCGGCCTGGGTGTTCTTCACCCAGGCCGCGCCCGCCAGCGACTCGCTGCGTACCGTCGTCCATGCCGGCTTCTCGGCGTACTTCCTGATCAACGGCTGGTTGGCGCTCGCCTATCGCGACGCTCGCCATCAGCCGGCTCTTCTTCTGGGAGACGTCGTCGCGAATGCGGGCCTCATGGCCTTCGTTGCCACGCTGACGGGCGACGTCGAGAGTCCCGTCCTCTTGATCGTGGTCATGAAGATCGCAGCGTATGGTCTGTTGTTCAGTCCGAGGATTGCTGTCCTCGGCGTGGGTGTTGCTGCGGGCGCGTCGTTCGCCGCAGGGTACGCCTTGCAGCTCATCGTGGCTGCCCGTGGCTTCTCGAGCTCGAGTTGGGCGACCGAGGATCTCTTGCGAATCGTGGTCCTGGCCGTCGCCTTGATGGGGGGGATGTGGGTGTTCGGGCGAGTCGCCGCGAGCGAGCGCCGAGCGGCGAGAGCCGCGGCGGACGTCGAGGCGAAGCGAAAGCTCGTGAAGCGCGAGTTCGCGAGCGCCCGCGCTGCTGCCGAACGAGCGGATGACGCCTACACCGAGACAGTCGCCCTCGACGGCGTCAGTGAGACGCTCAGCGGCTTCATCGAGCCGCGTGACATCCTCAACAAGGTCGTCGAGATCGCTCGTGGAATCCTGTGGTGGGACTACTGCTTGATCCTCCTTTGGGACGACCAGACCCAGACCTACTACTGCAGCGAGGTATCGGGCTTCGATTCGGGGCGAGCTGCGAAGCTGCGCGGGTTGCGCTTGCGTCCCGAAGAGGAACCCGATCTCGAGTGGGTTCGGCGCTTGGGCCATTGCGCCGTCATTGCTCCCCGCGAATCCGGGACGATCGCTCCCTCCGAGTCACTCACGATGCTCACGGCACCCCTCTACAGCGAGGGCGACTTCTACGGGGTGTTGCAGTTCGCCCGAACCGGGGGGCAACAGAATTTCACGACGAACGACCTGCGCCTCGCCGACCGCCTCGTCGCCCGTACGACGACCGCCTTGCGGCGCGCACGTCACCTGAAGGAGCAACAAGAGGCAGAACGGCTCGCTGCTGCAGGAGAGTTGGCTGCCGGTGTCGCGCACGAGGTCAACAATGCGCTCGCCGGAATTCAAGGCCAGATCCGCGCGGTGCAAGGAAGCGGAGACGCCGCGAGGTTGCGTGCGGCGATCGACAACGTGGACGCTCAAGGTCATCGGATCTCTGCAATCTTGCAAGAAGTTCTCGGCTTTGGGCGTCCGCAGCCTCCCGTGCGCGAGCCGGTGGACGTCGCCGCGCTCGTCGAGGAGACGCTCGACCTCATGCATCACGACCTCCGCCAGGGACAAATCAGCGTCGAGCGGAGCTTCCCCGAGGGCTTGAAGGCCGCCCGCGCCGATCACAAGCAAATCCAACAAGTATTGGTCAATCTCTTCACGAACGCCATGCACGCCATGCAGCCGGGAGGTGGGAAGCTGCAGGTGTCCGCGCACGAGGGGCAACATGCGATCTACGTCGACGTGCACGATAGCGGCGCCGGCATCCCTCCCGACATCCTCAATCGCATCTTCGATCCCTTCTTCTCCACCAAGGCGAAAGGCACGGGGCTAGGCCTCAGCGTCAGCTTCAACATCGTGCGCGCGCATGGTGGAGACTTGATGGTCGAGAGTGCAGCGGGAGAGGGAACGACGTTTACGATTCGGCTGCCTACGGCCATCGGTAGCCCGTTGTCGGCGGTGCATACTGCGCTTCTCGTCGATGACGAGCCGGCGGTCGCTGCCTCGATCGAGGACATGTTGACCCGCGAAGGCCTGCGCGTGGAGCGCGCAGCGTCGGGCCACGAGGCGCTCGAAGCGCTCGACCGCAGTGCCTTCGACGCGATTTTTCTGGACGTGAAACTGCCGGACCTGAGCGGCCCCGAGGTGTATGCGCGCCTTCAGTCGGAGAAGCCGTCGGTCGCCCGACGGGTGATCTTCGTCACCGGTGGTCTCTGGCGCTTCGACCGTCGCGGCTTTCGCGAGAAGTTGCCTCCGCAGCCGTTGCTCGCCAAGCCATGCACTTCCGAGCAAATCCGTGAAGCCCTGCGACAGCTGCAGACGGCTCCCCCGGAAGCGTGATTCGCCTGCTCGCCTGTGTGGTCGGATCCGGCCGGCCTCCGCTAGCGTGGCGAATCAGGTAGACGGAACCGGCGCCGAGTGTTTGCAGTTGCCTGGGCGACGACCTCAGTGATTGGCGCCCCGCGAGCGTCCGCCACGGCCTCTGCGGTGAAGTTGACGAATGCAGGTTCGTTGCGGCGCCCGCGATTGGGCACCGGTGTCAGGTAGGGGGCGTCCGTCTCGAGGAGGAACCGGTCACTGGGGACCAAATGGGCGACCGTACGGATCTCGTCGGCGTTCTTGAAGGTGACGATCCCACTGAACGAAATGTCGAAACCCAAGTCCAGGAAGCGGCGGGCGTCTTCACGGTTACCGCTGAAGCAGTGGATGACGCCGCCGATCTCCGAGGCGTTCGCCTCGCGCATGATCGTGACGGCATCGTCGTACGCCTCCCGGAGATGAACGACACATGGCAAATCCGTGGCGCGTGCGAGCTCGAGGAACAGGCGGAAGGCCTCGCGTTGCCGCTCCCTGGGCGAGTGCTCGTAGTAGTAGTCGAGCCCGGTTTCTCCGATGCCCACGACCTTCGGGTGCTCCGCGAGGCGCCTCAAGTCGTCGAGCACCGAATTGTTCACGATTCGAGCATCGTGGGGATGGACGCCGACGGTCGCCCAAACCATGTCGAATTCCTCGGCGACCGCGACGGCGGCCGCGTTGGTTTCGACGCCGTCGCTTGCGCCAATGGTGATCATGGCCGACACGCCTGCTGCCCGGGCCCGCTCGATGACCGTAGGCCGGTCGTCGGCGAACGCAGCGCCGTCCAGGTGGCAATGCGAGTCGATCACCTCCGCAGCGTCCGGCAACGGCGGTGGGGCCTTGGGGGCGCTCATGACTCGGGGATCTCGATGCGCGGAAACAGGCCTACCGGTCCGTCGACTTCGTGGCTTGGCGGAAACCGACTGCCCCAGCGGGTCGTGTCGCCCACCCCGTCGGGAGGTACCATGCGTAGAAGCGAGAAGATTCGGTCGCTGGTCTCCGGAAGGAACCAGCGCAGCAAGCTCGCGGTCGAATACAACACCTCGAGCAGATTCGAGAGGATGGCGCCCACGCGTGGCATTTGCTCTTCCGACTTCGCCAAGGTGAAGGGCGCCGTGTCGACGACGTACTTGTTGGCGTGGTCGATCGCCTGCCAAAGCTTCTCCAAAGCGCGATGGAACTGCATCTCCTCCGTGAGGCGAGGTACCTCGACGAAGGCGTCGGTGAAGGCATCGCGCAAAGCCAGGTCGGCGTCGGTGAGCTCGGGGATCGGCTGGACTCGTCCCTGGAAGTAGCGCTTCTGCATGGACAGGACGCGACTCACGAGGTTGCCGAGGTTGTTCGCGAGATCGGCATTGATTCGTGTGACCAGAGCATCTTCCGTGAACATCGCATCATGCCCGTAAGCCATTTCTCGCAGGAGGAAGTAGCGGAACGGCTCCGCGCCGAAACGCTCGTTCACGTCCAATGGCCGGATGACGTTGCCGAGGCTCTTCGACATCTTGCTCTCGCCCCGGGTCCAAAAGCCATGCACGCGCAACTGCCGGTAGAGAGGTAGCTCAGCCGCGAGAAGCATCGT
>CALJUJ010000742.1 GCA_937975525.1 uncultured bacterium | reverse complement strand
CGCGCTTGGCGACCTGTCTTTTTCGCCTTCCGGACGAGAGCACCCTGCCGGCCGTCGTCTTCACGGCGAACGTGATTTCCTCCGACCCGTTCGGTCATCGCCAGCCGGCGTCCGCGGCGCCGCTGCTGGTCGGCGCCGAGCCCTTGCCGACCCCGGAGCCCCGCGAGCCGGGAGCACCGTGTGTGGCATCGACTGGTTGTGCGAGCGGGCATTGCGTCGACCGCGTGTGTTGCGCAGCGGAATCGTGCCCGCGCGGAACCGGCTGCAGCGTCCTCGGCAGCGAAGGGTCGTGTACGCCGCCGAGGTCGGCTGGCAGCGATTGCCTGCGCGGGAGCGATTGCGCTTCCGGCATCTGTTCCCTCGACGCAAGCGCGGATGCGGGGTTCTGCACGACGTTACACCGCGCCACCACGACGCCGACCACGCAACCGACGAGCTCGCCGGGCGCCCCCGCAGCTGCGACGCCCACGCCCCTGGCGCCCGGCCCGCCACCCTGTGCCGCCGACACCGACTGCCCCGAAGGGCGCTTCTGCAATCGCGACGAAGGCTACGTATGCTGCGAGCAACCCCGCTGCGAGGCGGGTCGGACTTGCCGCGACCCCGCCCATTCCGGCCTGTGCGTGCCCGCACCGACCCCAATGGCCACACCGGACGTGCAGGGATCGGGATGCAGCCCAGCTGCACCCGACGTTTGCGCGTCCGGCCATTGCGTCGACGGTACCTGCTGTGATGCGCCCTGGTGCCCGCCGGGGCAGCGCTGCGACATCGCCGGTTCTGCTGGGACCTGCACACCACTGCGCACCTCGGGCGATCGCTGCGGCACCTCCAGCGACTGCGCCGACGGCCTCGTCTGCGCAGCGATCGAAGGCGGCGAGCCCAGCTGCGTCGTCGCGTCGCCAGCGCCCGACGCGCCGGTTGCCCGGCCGACGGTCCTGCTCTGGGACAACGAAGGATGTGCCATCGGCCCGGCCCGCGGTTCGGCCCAACCGCTTCTGCTACTCGCGGGTGTGCTCGTCGCGCTACGGTGGAGACGGCCGCGCGCCGCCCACGCCGTCATGCCGCGGACGGCCGGAGGTTGACGGCCATGTCCGATCATGTCGAAGCGCTGCCTCCGTCGAAGGGCATCCTGCGGGCACTCTGGACCCTGGCGCAGCCACCCGCTTTCACGCCGCGTGCACCCGATTTCGAGGCGGTGCGCTATCGCGCCACGTCGGCCCGCGGGGTTGCGCCGCTGATCGACATCTATCTGCCGGATGGCAAGGGCCCGCATCCATCTCTGTTGATCGTCCACGGCGGCGGCTTCGTGATCGGCTCGCGGCGCATGAAGCCGGTGCGCTACCTCGCGACGCGCGCATGTGAGGCCGGAATCGCCGTCGGTGCCCTGGACTACCGGCTCATCTTCCGTGGAGGCCGACTCGATGAAGCCCTCGACGACGTGGCGCAGGCGGCCGGCTGGTGGCGGGAACAGTGTGCTGCGTTCTCCCTGGATCGAGGGCGCATTTCGATCGCCGGCTTCAGCGCCGGCGCCACGCTGGCCTTGCTCCAAGCGGCTCGTGCCAGCGAGCCCTTCCACCGGCTGGTGAGCTTCTTCGGGGTCTACGATTTCTCGACGCTGTCCGGCTCGACGGCGAGCTTGATGCGCCAACTGCTGCTCCGCAGTGGTGATCGCCGGACGTGGGAGGAGCGTTCGCCGGTGGCGAGCAGCGACTTTTCGACGCCGCTCTTGTTGTTGCACGGCACTGCGGATTCGCTGGTCCCGCTCGCCCATGCACACCGTCTGCGGACGTGTCGCGAGGCCCTCGGTTTGTCGGTTCGCCTCGTCGAGTATCCGGGAATGCCGCACGGGTTTCTCAACGACGCTCGACTCCCCGAAACCGCCGCGGCGGCATCCGCCGCCATCGATTTTCTGGCCTCGGATCGACCCTCGTGAACTCGGATCGATCCCGCCGCGGTCAGAACGCGACCTGAGCACGGGCCTCGATGATGTTCGTTTCGCCACTGCCGGTCACGTTGCCGTAGACGTAGTCGAGCATCAGGCGAGCGTTGGGGTTCAGGTACCAGTTGAGCCCCAGCGAGACGTCATGCAGCTCGCCCCCGATACGGCCCAGGTCGAGCCACGAATGGCGGACCGCAGCTTCCCATGCGCCCCAGTCGCCCGTGGAAGGGTCGAAGGGCCGGCGCGGCTCGACGCCGCCGAACGCTGCCTTGCTCGCCTCGTAGGGGCGGCTCTCGCCGGTGATCACCCAGCCCAGCTGCACGTAGGTTGAGTCCCAGGATCGATCCCCCGTCGAGCTGGCAACCCATGTGCGCACGTATTCCGCCTGCAGCGACCAGGGGCCTCGGGCGAGCGCGATCTCGTGGCCGAGCAAATCGACGCCGTCGGACGGCAACCGACCACTGTCGACGAGCCGCGCCTCGAAGAGCCCGGCCTCCGGGCGTGAGTTGACTCGGACTTCCTCGTCGTCGCGAAACTGGTGGCTGTACGACAAGCCGACGTGAACGAGGCCCTTCTCGTCTTCGCTGCGGAACGGCAGCGCCGTGAGCCGACCGGTGAGGTTCCACAGCTCGTCCCCGCCGAATCCGTCGCCGCTGTCGTCGACGTCGCGGAAGACCCCGGCCGCCCAGGTCACGCGGCCGTCACGAACGACCTGCGAGTCCATCACACCGGCGTGGCGAAGGGGCGCCAACGGCTACGGGAGGGAAGGTTCGAGGAACGTGATGTCGTTCGAGCTGGCGATGGATTCCATCGAGAACGGCTCCTTGAAGTGGCCGACCGTGATGCGCCCGACCCAAGGGATCCCCTGCACCCCGAGGTACACGTCCTTCGGCTCAGCGTCGCCGCCAGCGAAATCGTACTCGGCTCGAAAGAACACGTTGCGGTAGAGGGTGCCCGCCATGCCGATACGCGCCCGCCGCAAGCGAGTCCCGGAGTCCGACGACGACAGCGACGGATAGTCCTCGCGCAGCTCCCGATCCGAAAAGGCCACGCTCCAATCGCTGTGGATCCGCCCCCCGAGCTTGATCACGAAGCTCTCGTCCTTCGACTGCACCCGCAAACCATCACGCCATCGAGCTCGAAGCTCGATCGCATCGCCTGCGGGCGCCGCCGCATCGGTCGCCAGGGAGCCGTCCTTGGCAGAGGCCGACGCTTCGCGGGCATCGACGGCGAAACCGGCTACCACCACGAAACACGCCACCATGAACCTTACGATGTCAGCTCGCATGGGTACCGTATGCCGTGGAACGCGCACGAGTCCAAGCCCAGGCGGCCTCCCCGATCGGTCCGCCTAGCCCCGGCGGCGGCCAGACGCTATGCTCCGCCCGAACCGCCGTCGGAGGAGCTGCAGATGATCAAAGGCTATGCGGGGCGCGTCCTCGTGGTCGACCTGGCCAAGCGAACACACGCCTTCCAACCGCTCGACGAAGAGACGGCGCGCCTCTACATCGGCGGCAAGGGGTACGGAACGCGCCTGCTGTACGACATGACCGCCGCGGGCATCGATCCTCTCGGCCCGGACAACCCCCTGATCTTCGCCACGGGGCCGCTCAATGGATCCGTGGCGCCGCAGTCGAACCGCTTCGCCGTGGTCTGCAAGAGCCCGCTCACGGGCGGCATCGGCAACGCCGCCTGCGGCGGGTCCTTTGCGTACGGCATGAAGCGCGCGACCATCGACGTCCTGGTGCTGGTACACCAGTCCGAGCGCCCGGTTCGCCTGGAGATCGACGGCGACAAAGACGAAGTGCGGTTCATCGATGCCGACGACCTATGGGGTAAAGGCACCTACGAGACCCAGCAGATCCTCGGCAAGAAGAAGTATCACGCCGTCATCGGACCGGCCGGAGAGAACCTCGTGCGCTTCGCTGGGATCGTGTCCAACGAGCGCATCGCCGGACGCACCGGGGTCGGTGCGGTGATGGGCTCGAAGAAGGTCAAGGCGATCACCGTCGCCGGAACGCGCAAGCTCGAGATGGACGATCCCGACGCGTTCAAGGAGTACACGTCGTGGGTGCGCGAGCACTTCCGCGACCATCCCGTCCTCGGCGAATCGCTGAAACGCTTCGGTACGGGCGGGATCGTCGCCACCACCAACGCGCGCAACATCATCCCCACACACAACTTCAAGTACGGCCACTTCAAGGACGCGATGAAGATCTC
>CALJUJ010000741.1 GCA_937975525.1 uncultured bacterium | reverse complement strand
TCGGACCAATCGCCGACAACATGACCGTCGTACTCCATCCGATTGCCCTCGCCGGATGGTTCGGCCTGTTCGTCACGTTTTTGAATCTGCTCCCAGTCGGACAGCTCGACGGCGGCCACGTCGCCTACGCAATGTTCGGACGGCATCACCGATGGGTTGCGCGTGGATTCGTAGGCGTGATCGTCGCCCTTGCGTTCTACGGATGGCCCGGTTGGTTTGTCTGGGTTGCGCTGCTCGCGATCCTCGGCGTCGACCACCCACCAACCCTCGATGCCTGGATCGGCCTCGACCGACGCCGGCAGGTCGGTGGGTGGATGACCGTTGTCGCCTTTATCTTGACCTTCATGCCAACCCCGATCTCACTGGTCGAGCCATCCCCAGTATTCGAAGGGGAAACCACGCCGGTACATGCACCGGCCTCGCCTTCCTTGTCACCAGGGGGATCGTGGGAGCTTCCTCCGCAACGGACTCGAGGAGTTTCAATCTGATGAGCACACGCCCCACTTGGGACCAATATTTCATGACGATCACTCGGCAGGTTGCAGAGCGCTCGACGTGTACACGTGCGAAAGTCGGAGCGGTCATCGTCCGCGACAAGAGCATCCTCGCCACGGGCTACAACGGATCTCCATCGGGCTTGCCGCACTGCTACGACGTTGGCTGCTTGATCTACAAGTCCACGACGCCGTCAGGTGATGTCGTCGAGAACTGCTTTCGAACGATTCACGCTGAAATCAATGCGATTGCGCAGGCCGCAAAGAACGGAGCATCCATTCAAGACGCGGACATCTACATCACCCACACGCCGTGCATCCATTGCTTCAAGGTGCTCATCAACACGGGGATCGTGCGCATCTGCTTCGAGAAGGAATACAAGCTCGACACGTTGCAACCTCTCCTGGAATACGCCCCTCAGGTACGCTTGTGCCCGGTCTCGCTGGCCTGAAGGCGCCGCGCACACGCGATGACTAGGGAGTGGCGAAGATCTCGATCGAATTGGCCGTGATTTCTTTCGGGGTGCTTTCAACCCTCGGCACGCAGGTCGGCAGGACCAGGCCCAATCGGTGGCCCGCATCGACCTCGCCGATCGTCTCGGGTTTCACCTTCCTGAGCTCAAAGACGATTTCATCCGCGAAGTCATCGATCCACCAACAACCGCTTTCTCGGCGTACTCCGGGCGTCAGCGGAACAAGCGCCATTCCCGGCTCGACCCGCTCGCGAAGCCC
>CALJUJ010000740.1 GCA_937975525.1 uncultured bacterium | reverse complement strand
CTCACCCGCACATCGGGTCCAACCGACTTCCCCAGGTCGTCGCCGCCTTGCGCCGCAGCATCCTCGAGGCCGGCGGCGAGATCCGCTTCGAGTCACGAGTGGAGGGGCTCGTGCTCGACGGTGCTCGCCGCGCCCGCGGGGTCGTGACCACGGCCGGCGAGGAGATCACGGGCGATGCCGTCCTTCTCGCCACCGGGCACTCCGCACGCGACGTCTTCGCGATGCTGCAGCAGGCCGGCATTCGCCTCGAGGCGAAACCGTTCGCGGTCGGGGTGCGCGTCGAGCACCCGCAGCCGCTGATCGACCGCATCCAGTACCACGGCCCGCGGCCTCCGCAGCTCGCCGCCGCGAGCTACCGGCTGGCGGCGACGGTCGACGGCCGCGGCGTGTTCTCCTTCTGCATGTGCCCCGGGGGCTTCATCGTGCCTGCCGCCACGCTTGCCGACGAGGTGGTCGTCAACGGCATGAGCCTGTCGCGGCGCGACTCTCCTTTCGCCAACTCGGGCATCGTCGTCGCCGTCGACGCCGAGGACCTCGCGCCCTACCGCGAGCACGGAGCACTCGCCGGCGTGGCGCTGCAGCGGCAGCTCGAAACCCAGGCAGCGCTCGCCGGCGGTGGTCGCCAACGGGCTCCTGCGCAGCGCCTGCTCGACTTCGTCGCCGGCACCGAATCGTCCGACCTCCCCGCATGCAGCTACCACCCGGGGCTCGCGGCGGCACCGCTGCACGAATTCCTGCCCGCGCCCCTGGCGCTGCGGCTGCGGGAGGGCCTGCGTCGATTCGGGGCGTCGATGCGCAGCTACCTGAGCCCCGAGGCCGTGCTGCTCGGTTTCGAGACGCGCACGAGCTCGCCGGTGCGCGTACCGCGCCGAGACGACACCCTGGCTCATCCGGATCTCGACCTGCTCTTTCCCTGCGGCGAGGGTGCGGGCTACGCGGGCGGGATCGTCTCCGCGGCGCTCGACGGCCTCCGCAGCGCCGAGGCCTGCGCCGCCGCTCTCGACGCCGCGCTTCCCAATTCCGAGAAACGCGGCGACGGGGCCGCGCCGCGACCGGCGCCCTCGTGAGGTTTTGCCGCTGGCACGAAACGTGGTTCGTTGCATCCGTAACCCCATTCCGCAGGAGGAACAGCGCATGTCGAAGATCGCAGACTTGATGGCCACCGGACCGATCACCGCCGGAGTCGACGACAAGGTCGCCGACGTCGCTCGGCAGATGGCGGCGACGCAGGTGGGCGCCGTCCTCGTGCTCGCCGGTGATTCCCTCGCCGGCGTCTTCTCCGAGCGCGATCTCGCGGTCCGCGTCATCGCCGAGGGTAGAGATCCGGCGGCGACGAGAGTGGGCGACGTCGCCACCACCGACGTCGTCAGCGTCGGCCCCGAGGAGGGAATCCGCGCCGCGCTCGAGAAGTTCCGCAGCGGCCGCTTTCGGCACCTGCCCGTGGTCGAGGGCGGGAAGCCCATCGGCATCCTGTCGACCCGCGACCTGCTCGTCACCGCGCTCGATCGCCTCGAGAAGTTCATCGAGCAGACGGGCTACGACCGCGAGACCGCAGCGGGCGGGGATCCCTACGACCACTTCGGCGGCAGCTACGGCAAGTAGGCGCGTCTCGAACGTCGCGGCGATCGACGTCCGCATACAGGCGTCGGCTCCGCCTTCTCGAGCCCGACGGCGGTAGGAACGATGAGGTAGTCGCCCGTCACCGTTACGTGCTAACCGTTGCGACGGGATCTCTTCCAATGCATCGGCGGCACCTCCTCACGACCATGGAAAGGTCGGCCGCAGCACGCGGCTGGGCCGGCCTGCTCTGCGTACTGGTCGCAACCATCGTGCCCGCCTACGCTCGCGCGAGCGGGCCTTGCGCAGGCGATTGCAACGGCGACGGCGCGGTGACCGTCGATGAGATCGTCCACACCGTCAACGCTGCGCTCGGCAACGTTGCGGTCTCCGGCTGCCCCGCCGCCGATCTCGACGACGATCACACCGCAACGGTCGACGAGATTGTCCAGTCGATCGTCGCCGCTTTGAACGGGTGCGCGGAGGACTGCCCCGTCCGTTTCGACGACGTCAGCGCGAGCAGCGAGCTGGTGGCGATCGCGAGCGCCACGGCCGTCGCCGCGGGCGACCTGAACGCCGACGGGTTTCCCGACCTCTACATCGGCCGCGCCGCACCGGCGTCGGGGATCTACCTCGAGAACCGGGGCGGTTGGTTCGTCGACGCGACCCGCGACGCTGCGCTCGGCGGGGCCGGAAGCGGCGCCCGAAGCGTCCTCTGGGCCGACGTCGACAACGACGACGACCTCGACTTGCTGGTCGGCACGGAGCGCGCCGACGGCGGCGAGCTGTGGATCAACGATGGCTACGGCCGCTTCGTCGACGAAGCGGCGCAGCGCGCGGCTGTGGCGGGAATCGTCGGCGACGACGTCGACCTGACCGACGCGGACGGCGATGGCTGGATCGACGTCGTCGCGGCGTCGCCCGAAGGCGGCGCGGGTGCGCCTGGCTCCCTGTTGCGCAACCGCGGCGCCGAGTTCCCGGGCTACTTCGTCCCCGAGCCGACGAGCGCCGGGCCAGCGACCGGAGAAGGCTCGATCCACTTCGACTTCGACAACGACGGCGACCTCGACCAGGCCGCGACCGCGGCCGGTGCTCTGCGCCTCTGGCGCAACGATGAGGCCGCTCTCGTCGACGCCACCGCGGAGCTCGGCGTCGCGTCGATCGCCGCCGAGCGCATGGTCGCGCTCGACCACGACGACGACGGCGACCTCGACCTGCTCGTCATGGCGGACGGTGCCCTGCGCTTGCTGCGCAACGCCTGCGGCAATCGAGATGCCTGGATCGACGTACGGCTGCGCGGCCGCCACAGCCATCGCGGCGGCGCCGGCGCGCGGGTGCAGGTCACCGCCCACGACGGCGCGATCGCTGCGGAACGAATGGTCGACCTGAGCGCGCGGCGCGGTACGCAGCGAGCCCTCGCCGTACACGCCGGCCTCGGCCCGGGGAGCCGGCCGGCGCGCGCCGTCGAGGTCCGGTGGCCGTCGGGAGCCGTACAAGTCGTCGAAGCGCAGCCCGCGCGCTCGGTGGTGACGATCGACGAGCCGCCGGCCGCCGGGGCTGGCCCGGTGTTCAACGACGTCACGCGCGCCGCGGGATTGTGGTACACGCAGCAGCGTTTCGCCGACGCCCCGGCCTGCCCGAGCGCCGCGGTCCTCTTCGACGAGCTCCTCGAAGGCGGCGAGCGCGCGGCTGCGGCCGGGTAGCTCTGCTTCCACTCCGCCTTTCGCGGCGGCGCCGCGGTCGCGGACTTCGACGGCGACGGCCATCCCGACCTGTTCGTCACCCGCATGTTCGAGCCGCCGCTGCTGTTTCGCAATCGCGGCGACGGCACGTTCGTCGACGTCGCGACCGCGCGTGGCATCGACCTCGACGCGGGCGCCAACGCCGCGACCTGGGCCGACATCGACAACGACGGCGACGCCGACTTGATCATCGGCACGGTCGGTGCGCCGCGCAGCTTTCTCTACGTCAATGACGGCAGCGGCCACTTCTCCGAGGAGGCGCTCGCGCGCGGCGTCGCCTGGCCGACCGACGCACCGCACTGGGAGGTCGGCGTTGCCGTCGGCGACTACGATCGCGACGGTTGGGTCGACATCTACTTCGCCGGCTGGGGGATCTTTCGCCGCTCGCCCTCGCGCCTGCTGCGCAACCGCGGCGCCGAGGCTCCGGGCCAGTTCGAAGACGTCACCGCCGCCTCTGGCGCCGACGTCGAACGCCTGTTCGAGCCTTTCGTGACGGCTTTCTCTCCGGCCTTCGTCGATCTCGACGGCGACGGATTCCAGGACCTGGCGGTCACCGCCGAGCCCGACCAGACGCGTCTGTTCTGGAACCAAGGTGACGGAACGTTTCGCGACGGCACCGTCGCCGCGCGCGTCAACCGTGCCGGGTCGACGATGGGCATGACGTTCGGCGACCTCGATTTCGACGGTCGTCTCGACTGGTTCATCAGCAACCTGACCTGCACCGATCCCTACCAACCGCGGCAGGGGCCGGTCGAGGACTTCACCCCGCACCAGTGCGGCAACCGCAACAACCTGTTCATGAGCACCAGCGGCCGCGAGTTCACGGATCGCTCTTTCGACTTCGGGCTGGCCATCGGCCACTTCGGCTGGGGAACGGGCTTCACCGACTACGACAACGACGGCGATCTCGACCTGGCGTTCGTCAATGGGTTGCGCGTGCCGTTCGAGGGATTCGAGAACTACCACCACGACCCGATGCGTTTCTGGCGCAACGACGGTGCGGGCGAGATGGTGCAAGTCGCGGGCGAGCTGGGGCTGCTCGACCAGGGCATCGGCAGCGGCCTGGTCCTGTTCGACTACGACGGCGACGGCGACGAGGATCTCTACATCGTCAACGTCGACGGCCCACCGCGACTCTACCGCAACGACGGTGGCAACCGCCTCGACTGGATCGAGGTCGAAGTGGTCGGAACGACGAGCAACCGCGACGGTCTGGGCGCACGCGTGACGGTGCAGGCGCACGCCGGGGCGCCGCGCCAGCTGCAAGAGATCGGTGCCCGCACGCACTATCTCGGACAGTCCGATCGTGTCGCCCGCTTCGGCCTCGGCAGCGGCGAGGAGAGCGTCGCCGAGGTGCGGGTCGACTGGCCCGCGAGCGGCACGACGCAGACCTTCCGCGAGGTTGCACGCAACCAGCGCATCGTCGTCGTCGAGGGCGACGGCGGCCTGGAGTAGTCGCAGCGCCGGCCTTCACCCGCGCGGGTGGAACTTCCTGTGGATCTCGCGCAGCCGATCGCGGGCGACGTGGGTGTAGATCTCGGTCGTGGCGATGTCGGCGTGACCGAGCATCAGCTGCACCGAGCGCAGGTCGGCACCGCGCTCGACGAGGTGCGTGGCGAAGGCATGGCGCAAGGCGTGCGGGCTCATCGGCCGCGCGAGGCCGGCGCGCTTGCGCGCCGCCTGCAGGCGCGAGGCGAAGGCCTGGCGCGACAGGTGGCGACCGCCGCGGCCGAGGAAATAGTAGCGGCTCGGCGGCTTGCCGGCCGCGAGTTGGGGCCGCACGTGTTGCAGGTACGTGTCGAGCCGATCACGCGCGAGCTTGCCGAGCGGCACGACGCGCTGCTTGCGGCCCTTGCCGACGACGGTGACGAAGCCGGCCTCGAGGTTCACCTGTCCGACCTCGAGGGACACCGCTTCGGACACGCGCAGACCGGTGGAGTACACCAAGTCGACGATCGTCAGGTCGCGGGCGATGCGCGCGGTCTCGGCAGGTCCGTCGAGGATCGCGGCGAGATCGTCCTCGGCGACGATCTTCGGCAGGCTCTTTTCGAGGCGCGGGAAGCGAACGTCGCGGGTGGGCACCTCTTCGACCAGCCCCTCGCGCGCGAGAAACCCGAAGAAGCTGCGCAGGGCGGCGAGGCAGCGAGCGCGGCTGCGCGCCGCACCGCCGCCGGCGTGGAGGTGCTCGAGATGGGTGACGACGTCGGCCGCGGTGATCGTCCGCGGGTCGGCGACCTTGGCGGCCGGCAGGCGCTGCGCGAAGGCGGCGAGGTCGTGCGCGTAGGCAGCGATGGTCGGCGCCGCCAGGCCCTTCTCCACCGCGACGTAAGCGAGGAAGCGGTCGATCCAGGCGTCGATCTCTGCAGCGGCCATGGTGGCATCCAGCCTCGCGCGCGTCGCCTCAGCCCTGCGCTTCCCTCTCGCGCTCGGCGAGCGCCCGCAGGCCGGCGAAGATCTCCTTGCGCACCTCTTCGATGCGCTCGGGCTCGGTGATCTTCCGGCCGGTCGCATCGGTCACGTAGAAGACGTCGAGGATGTGGTCGACGTTGGTGGTGATCTTGGCGAGGTGGATCCACAGCCCCAGGCGGTAGAGCACGTTGGCGATGGCGAACAGCACGCCGACGCGGTCCTGCGCGTTCACGTCGAGAATCGTGAAATGGTCCGACAGCTCGTTGTCGACGAGGATCTCGGTGGGCACCTGCGGGCGCCACCGTCGCGGCGGTCGCAACGACGCATTGGCGACCATGGCTTCGACGTCCTCGCCGCCGACGAGCACGGCTTCGAGCCCCTCGCGCAGGCGCGCCCAGCGTTCCGGGCGCAACACCGCATCCCGCTCGCCGTGATGCGCCAGGCGGAAGATGTCGACGACGCGCCCGGAGAGGCCGGTATTGATGCTCGCGCCGAGCACGTCCATGCCGTGGACCAGCAGAACTCCGGCGAGCTTCGCGAACAGTCCGGGCCGGTCGGCCGTGACCACGGTGAGCTCGGTGAACTCGAGATCGGGCTCGTGGCGCACCTCGGTAACCAGTCCGCGGTGGTCGATCCGGGTGACCAGGTCGATGTGGTGAACGATGCTCTCTTCGTTGGTCCCGAGGAAGTAGCGGTCGGGCATATCGCCGACGAAGGCGACGGCGCGCTCTGCGTCGGCGCCCGAGAACTTCGCGAGCACGCGCTGCTGAACGCGGCGCACGCGGGCGGCGTGGGCCTCGACGTCGAAGGCGCCGCGCTCGAAGACGTCGAGCGTGCGGCGATACAGCTCGCCGAGCAGCATGTCGTGCCAGTTGTTCCAGACCTTGGGAGCGACGCCGCGCATGTCGGCGAACGTCAGGACGTACAGTGCCTTGAGGTTGTCGGCGGAACCCACGCGCTTGGCGGCCTCGACCACGACGCGTTCGTCCTGGATGTCGCGGCTGCGCGCCAGACCGGACATCTCGAGGTGGTCGGCGACGAGGAAATGAACATGGGACGCTTCGTCCTCGTTGAGGTGCAGGCGTTCGGCGATCTCCGGCACCCGCTTCGCGCCGCGCGCCGAGTGTTCGCTCCCGTGGCCCTTGCCGATGTCGTGCAGCAGCAGCGACAGATAGACGAGGTCGAGGCGCTCGACCTCGCGCACGACGCTGGTCAGCAGCGGCACCATCTCCTTGTAGGCGCCGGCGCGCAGGCGCTCGAGCTCGAGAATCGTGCGCAGGGTGTGTTGGTCGACGGTGTAGATGTGCGAGAGGTCGCGGACCACCATGCACAGGAGGTTGCCGAACTCGGGCAGGTAGGCGCCGAGGACGCCGACCCGATGCATCTCGAAGAGGGTCTCGTGGACGCGACTGCGGGCGCCGAGCACTTCGAGAAAAGCGTGCGCCATGGCCGGCGAGCGACGTTGCTCCTCGTCGATCCAGTCGAGGTGCTGGCGCATGAGCCGCCGGGTGCCGTTGGCGAGCTCGACCTGGTGCTCGCTCGCCTCGCGGAACAGGCGAATGAAGTTGGTCGGATCCTCGCGAAGCAGATCGGCGCTCGCCACGGTCAGCACGCCGGCCGCGATCGTCACCCCCGGGCGAATCTGTCGGCGGCGCAGGTTGCCGATGAGCTTGCCGACCTGGCTCGGCTCCGGCTGGCAGCGCGCGACGATCTGCTCGCCGAAGTGGTTCACCGCCGACGCCGCCAGGTAGTACGCGCGCATGAAGCTCTCGACTTCGCGGACGCCTGCCTCGGCCGTGAAGCCGAGCATCTGGGCGATGGCGTCCTGGTACTCGAAGCGCAGTTGGTCCTGGTGCTGCCGCGTGAGGAAATGCAGCGAGTTGCGCACGCGCCAGAGAAAGTCGCGGGCGGCCTCGATCTCGCCGCGTTCCTTGGCGGTGATCACGCCCTTGAGGACGAGCTCGTCGAGCTTGTTGGTCTTGAACTTGACCTTCGCCATCCACATCGCCGTGTGCAGATCGCGCAGGCCGCCCTCGCCTTCCTTGATCTCCGGCTCGAGCAGGTACACCGAGTCGCCGTAGCGTGCGTGACGCTCGGCGCTCTCCTCCATCTTCTCGCGGAAGAAACGGTCGGCGCCGCGCTTGAGCACCTCGTTCTCCATGGACGCGGCGAATCCGTCGTACAGCTCGCGGTCGCCGCACAGGAAGCGCGCATCGAGCAGCGCCGTCTTCACCTTGAGGTCGCTGGCCGCCAGCTTGACGCATTCGCGCGTGGTGCGCATCGCATTCCCGACCTGCAGGCGCGTGTCGTACAGCGTGTACATGATGCGCTCCGCCATGTTCTCGAGGAACGCACCGCGACTTCGCTCGCAGAGAAACAGCAGGTCGATGTCGGACCACGGATTGAGCTCGCCCCG
>CALJUJ010000739.1 GCA_937975525.1 uncultured bacterium | reverse complement strand
TCCGCGTCGGCGCAGGCGTCACACTCGCCGAGCTGTACCGCGAGACCGTGTCGCGGGGCGTCTATCTCCCCGTACTGCCCGGACATCCGCAGATCACCGTCGGCGGCTGCATCGCGTGCAACGTCCACGGCAAGAATCCGACACGGCATGGGACGTTCGTCGACTACGTCGAAGCGCTCGAGCTGTTCCACCCCGATCATGGCGTGCTGCGGCTGTCGCGCGACGAGAGCGCAGAGCTCTTCGAGCTGACGTGTGGCGGGCTCGGGCTCACGGGCATCATCCTCTCGGCGACCTTGCGACTCGCGACGCTGCCGTCGGCCGGAGTCGTCGTCCGGCGCAACCCGGTCGACGGTCTGGCGGCGACGGCCGCACGGTTGGCGGAGGGAGCGGAGGAAGTCGACTTTCTCCACAGCTGGAACGACTTTTCGATCTTCGACGGGAGGCTCGGGCGCGGCTACGTCGCCACGGCCACGTTCGCGGGCGACGAGGTCGTCACGCATCGCGACCCGCTGACGTATCCGCGCCACGACGCCGCCGCGCGAGCGCCTCGCGTCCGCTGGTTTCGACCCTCGGTCCTGCGCGCGCTCGCCCGGGCACACCGATTCTTCGAGCTCCGCCGCGGCACCGAGACCGTGGAGCTGTACGACTTCGTTTTCCCCGGCATGGACTTCCGCAATGCCGGCTACTACGACGCGTACGGACCGCACGGCATGATCGCGCACGTGGTGCTGATCCCGCAGGCCCAGATCGCCGGGTATCTCGAGGAGCTCGCCTCCATCCTGCGCCGCCATCGGAATCCGCTGCTGATCGCCTCGATGAAGCCGTTTCGCGGCCGGGGGCGCTGGTTGCGCTTCGATGGCGACGGCATCGCCCTCCATGCACACCTTCCGAACGATACTCACGGCCAGGCGCTCGCCGGCGACCTCGAAGCGCTGGCGCTCGACGCGCGCGCGGCGCGTGCCGTCTATCTGGACTCGCGGGTCACGCGCGCACAGGCGGAAGCGGGCTACCCGGAGATCGACGCGTTCCGCAGCGCGCTCGCGGCCTTCGATCCTCGGCGCCGATTCCGCTCGACGCTATCGCTGCGGCTCGCCCTCTAGCTCGCCGCCGCGCGGCCCCATGTACTGCAGATTGCAGCAGCCGCTGCAGCCGGCGTAGACGCGGTCGCGCGCGATGCGGCGGCGGAACGCCGTGAGCTCGCCTCCGTTCCACACCTCGCGGAGGTCGCCGGTGCGGGCATCGCCGACACGTAGGTACGGGCAGGCGGGCGTGTAGCGCCCGTCGGCGCCGATCGCCAGCCGCGACCACGCAGCACCACAGACGTACTCGTCGGCCGACAGGGCGCGGTCTTCGGTGTAGTGGCGTACGAACTCGCGGATCGGCAAGCCCGCCGGGGTGCTCTTCACCTCGAGCCCGCGCCCCGCGGCCAGTGCGAACGCAGCCTCCAGCTCGTCGCGGAGCGCGACGGCGTCGACGCCCTCCGGCCGCGGCTGCGGCAGGCGGATCCGGTCGTCGAGCGGGTGGCTCGTGAGCGTGCCGGAGTGCGGCACGATCGAGTGCTCGGTGATGAAATTGACGATGTCCATGCCACGGTCGGCGGCGAGGCGGACGAAGTCGACGAGCCCACCGACGGTATCGCGGGTGACGACGATGAGCATGCCGAGCTTCGGGAACGACTTGCGCGCATCGCGGCGGGCACGCACGAGGGCATCGACGCCGAGCATCGTGCGCTGCCAGCTCCCGGGGCGCCCGACGATGCGATCGTGGACCTCGGCGCTCCCTTCGAGACTGATACCGACGAGAACGAGTCCCCGTTGCCAGACGCGGCGCGGGGCGAGTCCGACGTAGCGGCTGGCGATCGCCTCGGTGATCAAGGCGCCGTTGCTGATCACGTGGGCACGATGACGGCGGCACGCGTGCGCGAGAATGTCGGGGAAATCCTTGCGCATCAGCGTTTCGCCGCCGCTGAAGGTGATCAGCCGACCGCGCGGGAACTGTTCGATGGCGCGGCAGATCTGCTCGAACGTGAACTCCTTCACCGGGCCGATGTGCTCGGCCGAGCCTTCGATGATGTCCAGGTACTGGCAGAAGTTGCAGCGCAGATTGCAGCGGTAGGTCACCTCGATCGCGAGGTGCAGCGGCCGAAACGCACGGCCCGACGTGAAGAGGCGCCGTGGGATCGCGGCATGCGCTCGGAAGAGACCCGTGAGGATGGGGTTGAGGTCGGCCACGTGACCGAGACCTACCATAGCCCTCGGGGGAGCGACTAGACCGGTCCTCGGGAAGTCGGTGTCGCGCACGACGTGGCCGTGTGGCGCCGCGTGGCACATTGACGCGTGCGCGCACCGCGGTGTACGGCTGACCGAGTTCGACCCGAGACTCGACGTCGATGCTCCGCTCCCTGCTCATCACCGCAATCAGCCTGGTCAGCCTGCAGACGCCGAGCGCTGCGCACGCATGCACCGGCGATTGCGACGGTGGCGGCAGCGTCACCGTCGACGAGATCGTCCGCGGCGTCACGATCGCGCTCGGCGACGCGGCCGTCGAGCTCTGCACCGCGGCGGACGCCAACGTCGACGGGGCGATCACGGTCGAGGAGATCGTCCGCGCCATCGGCCACGCCCTGGGAGGCTGCCCGCCAGCGCCGACGCCGTCCCCCTCGCCGACGGCCAGCCCGACGGCCTCCGTCCGCCCGACGGCGACGGTCGGAACCCCGGAAGTGCCTCGTTTCGTCGAGGTCGCCGCCAGCGTTGGGCTCGACTACGAGCACGACTACGTCGATTCCCTGCGGATCAGCACCGAGGTTCCGATCTTCATGGGCGGGGTGGCCGCCGGCGACTACGACGGCGATGGCTGGGTCGACCTGTACGCCGTCGGCGGCGACCGCCCGAATCTGTTGTTGCGCAACGTCGGTGGCCGCTTCACGGCGGTCGATGCCCCGGGCCTGGTACCCACCGGCGGGCGTTCGTCGGGCCCGACGTTCGCCGACGTCGACGGCGACGGACTCCTCGACCTGTTCGTCGGCGCCGTCGAAGGCGGCACGCCGCGCCTCTTCCGCAACCTGGGCAACGGCAGCTTCACCGAACGCACCGCGGACAGCGGCATCGTCGACCTCGAAGCGTTCGAGACGATGGGGGCTGCGTTCGGCGACTACGACGGCGACGGCGACCTCGACCTGTTCACGAGCCACTGGGGCACCATGCTCACCGAGGACACCCACATCCCCTACATGTGGCGCAACGACGGCGACTTCCGCTTCGCCGACGTGACCGCGCAGATCGGCATTCCCGACGTGCTGCCGCCCGGCTTCTTCGACCACACGTTCACGCCGAACTTCGTCGACATCGACTCCGACGGACGGATGGACATCTTGCTGGCGATCGACTTCGGCGGCAGCGCGATCGTGCGCAACCGCGGCGGCGGATCGTACTCCCTCGACCAGGCGGCCGTCCTCACCGACGAGAACGGGATGGGCGCGGCCATCGGCGACTACGACAACGACGGAGATCTCGACTGGTTCGTCTCCAGCATCTACGACCCGGACGGAGTGGCCGAGGGCAACTGGGGCGTGACCGGAAATCGCCTCTATCGCAACGACGGCAACGGCAACTTCCGCGACGTCACGACGCAGGCGGGCGTCCGTCAGGGGTTCTGGGGCTGGGCCGCCTGCTTCGCCGACGTCGACAACGACGGCTGGCTCGACCTGTTTCACGTCAACGGCATGGGACGGCTCGACCTCGGCGAGCGCGAGCTTCTCCTGCGCGGCACGGAAGCGTTCCAGAACGATCCTGCTCGACTCTTCTTGTCGCGCGGCGACGGGACGTTTCGGGAGGTATCGGCGGAGGCCGGCGTCGACGATCGCGGGCAAGGGCGCGGCGTGGTGTGCTTCGACTACGACCGCGACGGCGACATCGACCTGTTCATCGCCAACAACGGTGGGCCGCCCGCGCTGTATCGGAACGATCTCGCCGGCGACCGGCATTGGCTCGCGGTGGAGCTGCGCGGCGCCGCGCCGAACAGCCAGGGCATCGGCGCGCGCGTCATCGCCATCACCGGCGACCTCGAGCAGATGCGCGAGTTGCGCGCCGGCAGCAACTACGTTTCCCAGGATCCGGCCATCGCCCACTTCGGCCTCGGCGACGCCACCCGTGTCGACACCCTCGCCGTGCAGTGGCCCCATCGCGCGGAGCCGACCGTGCTGCGCGACGTCGCGGTCGACCGCTACCTGGTCGTGCACGAGCCCGGCAGCCGGCCTTGAGCGCTGCGGCGGGCTCGACCGCGGCCGACGCATGGGCTAGACAGCCGCCATGATTCTCGAACGATTCAAGCTGAACGGGAAGGTCGCCGTCATCACCGGCGCCGGCCGCGGAATCGGCGCGGGCTGCGCTCGTGCCTTCGCCGAGGCCGGTGCCGACGTCGTCTGCGCCGCGCGCACCGAAGCGCAAATCGAAGCAGTCGCCGCGGAGCTGCGCTCGATCGGACGGCGCGCCCTCGCGGTCCGCTGCGACGTCAACGAGCGCGCCGACCTGGAGCACCTGGTCGAACGGGCCGTGCAGGAGCTCGGACGCATCGACGTGGTCGTCAACAACGCCGGCGGCTCGCCGCCGCAGGAAGCCATGAAGGTTTCGGCGGCCGAGTTCGAGTCGGCCTTCCACTTCAACGTGACGACGGCTCTGAGCCTGACCCAGCTGGCGGTGCCGCACATGCTCGAGCAGGGCGGGGGCAGCGTCGTGAACATCTCATCCGCGGCTGGCCGCCTGGTGATGCCGGGCTTCGTCGCGTACGGCACGGCGAAGGCGGCCCTGGCGTACATGACGAAGGTCCTCGGCGCGGAGTTCGCCCCCAAGGTGCGAGTCAACGCGATCGCCGTCGGCGCGGTCGACACGTCCGCACTGGCGCCTTTTCTCACCGACGAGCTACGCGCGGCGATGTCGGCGAAGACGCCGATGGGCCGCATCGGCACCGTCGAGGACATCGCCGCCTGCGCTCTCTATCTCGCCGCGCCTGCCTCCGGCTGGGTGACCGGCAAGGTGTTCGAAGTCGACGGCGGCACCGAAGCCCACAATTGGCCGTTCGACCTTCCGAGTCTCTGAACGCGAAAGGGGTGCGGCGCGGCGCCGGTCACTGCCCCTGGCCCGAGAGGTAGGTCTCGGCGCGCTCCTTGTTGGGGTGGCGCGTCTGGATACGGGCGACGAGGTCGCCCTCGTACAGGAGCGGTCGCCGGCGCAGGCCGCTCAGCAGGCCCGCGACCGGCGCCTTCACGGTCTCGAGCAGCTGGCCGGTGAAGCCGTCGTAGACGAAGCCGATGACCGCGCTCGCCAGCAGCCAATCCCCGACGGCGCGCTTGGTGACGAAGATCCCGGCGCGCTCCGAGATCAGCGGAAACGTCTGATCGAGCCCGAAATGCTGGGTGTCCTCGTCGCTCGCCACGTCGGCCCCGGTCAGGACGTCGATCTCCCCGAGGAACTTCACGAACGACTTGAACAAGGTCTCGCAATGGCGCGGCTGAAGATTGCCGGCGCGGCCTGCCTGCACGACGAAGTTCTCGCCGCCGCGCTCGGCCCAGGCATGCGCCATGGTCACGCTGAAGACCTTGTTCGCGCGCCGCTCGACGATCGCCGGGAGGTGGAACTTCCACGCCGTCTCCCTCTCGGCCGCGCTCGGGTCGTACAGCCGCACCTGCGGCAATTCCTCGAAGTCCTCGTTCGAGCCGTGGATGTCGACCCGGTAGTGCGCACGCCCGCTCAACTCCATCACCGCATGCGCGATGCGCTGCGTCGTCTCGCCGGCGTCGTAGCCGGGGAACATGCGATTGATGTCGGTCTTGTCGAACGGCCACTCGCGGGTGCCGAGATTGAGCCCGAGGACGTTCACGGCGGGGACGATGACGACTCGCTGGCGAAGCTGGTGGGTTGGATAGCGGCCCGCAGCGACGCCGGAGAGGAAGTTGGCGAGGCGCGAGAGAACGAAGACGCCGTTGATCTCGTTGCCGTGCAGGCCGGCGACGAAGACGATCCGCGGCTCGCCGTCGGTCGGCCCGAGGTCGTGATAGGGAATCGCGAATGCCTGGCGCAGCGGCGCCGTCATGCGCAGCAGCTCGGGCGCGTCCAGCGCAACCGTCCCGCTCGGCACGTCCTCGTCGAAGGGATCCGTCATTCGTCGATCATCGCGAGGCGGCGACGATGCGCGCCATCAGCGATCCTTCGTGCACGAGAGGAAACTCGCGCAGGGTGAACAACACCCCTTCGGTCGGCGAGAGCACACGCGACAGCGTCTGACCGTGGTAGGGGGAAACGATGCGCCCGAGGCATTGACCTTCCGCCACGCCGGTCCAATGCTCGATCTCGGGGATGAAGAGGCCCGACGTCTCCGCATTCAGATAGCGCACGTTGCCGTCGTCGGCGACCAGCGGTGTGTGCGAGAGCGCCGGGATCTCCAGGCGCGGGTCGATCACGCCGAGGGACTTCCACGTGTGCAGCAGGCCGACGAGCACCTGCTCGGTGAACACGGGCGTGACGCGCATGCCGACGCCCATCTCGACGACCAGGCACGGCGTACCGAGCGCGTTCGTGCTGTGCGCTAGCGTCGCCTCGAGCACCGTCATCGCCCCATGCACCCAGATGACGTCGAGATTCATCGTCCGCGCCAACGGCACGAGCGTGTCGGCGAACTCGGTTGCGATGCGAACCTGCGGGATCTCGCGCAGGTAGATGTTGCTGGCATGCACGTCGACGACCAGGGCCGCGCCCCGCACTGCGTCGACGACCGCCGCGGCGATGCGCTGCGGAAACAGCCCGCGTCGGTCACCCGGAAACTGGCGATTGAGGTCGGATCCGTACGGCGGCACGGCGCGGGTCATCGTGTCGATGCCGAGGGGATTGACCGCGGGGTAGAGCTCGACCTGGCCGAGGAGTGCGCCGGGCTGGGTGCGCTCCAGATCCTCGAGAAACGCGGCAATCCGGTGGGTGAGGTACAAGCCCTCGATCTCGTCGCCGTGGATCCCCGAGACGACGGCGACGCGTGGGCCCGCGCCGCCGGAGAACACGGTCCGCCCGATCTCGAGGCTCTCGCGGTAGGGCAACCGGAGCTCGAGGACGGTTTCTCGTTCGATGCGCATCGGCAGGAGGAGGGGTGGTGCGGTGGACGGTCAGTCATCGCGCACGACACGCACGCTCACGTCGGGCGGTGTGCCGGGATCTTCGCCCTTGAAGCTGCCACGCTGCGGTGCGGCAT
>CALJUJ010000738.1 GCA_937975525.1 uncultured bacterium | reverse complement strand
TCGGGCTTCGGCCCCTTCGCCCTCAACGCCCAGGCGCCGGACGAAGGCAACATGCACACCCTGCTGCATTGGGGCACCGACGAGCAGAAGCAACGCTACCTGAAGCCGCTGTGCGACGGGTTCGCGCGTTCGTGCTTTGCGATGACCGAGCCGGAAGTCGCCGGCTCGGACCCGACGTTGATCCAGACCAAGGCCGTGCTCGACGGGGACGATTGGGTCATCGACGGCCACAAGTGGTTCATCTCCGGCGCCAAAGGCGCCAAGTTCGCGATCCTCATCGCACGCACGGAGGACGAGCCCGAGATTCCGCAGGCGGCGAACTCGGCGTTCCTCGTCGACCTGCCGGCCGAGGGTTGGGAGATCGTCCGCGACGTGCAGACCATGTCGGGCAGCCACAACCACTGCGAGATCCGCATCAGCAACCTGCGCGTGCCCAAGGAAAGCATTCTCGGCGGACGCGGCCAGGGTCACAAGCTCGGCCAGGCCCGCCTCGGACCGGCAAGGCTCGCGCACTGCATGCGCTGGCTCGGCCAGGCGGAGATCGCGCTCGACATGATGGTGAAGCGTTCGCTCGAGCGCTACGCCCACGGGTCGTACCTCGCCGAGAAGCAAGGCATCCAGTGGATGATCGCCGATTCGACGATGGAGCTCTACCAGAGCAAGCTGATGGTTCTGCACGCCGCCTACAAGATCGACCGCGGCGACGACTTCCGCTCCGAGGTGTCGATGGCCAAGCACTTCGTCGCCAACAGCCTCAATCGCATCGTCGATCGCGCCATCCAGGTGCACGGCGCGCTCGGCTACTCGACCGACACCCCGCTGGCACAGATGGCCCAGCACGCGCGTTGGGCGCGCTTCGCCGACGGCGCCGACGAGGTCCACCAATGGCGCATCGCCCAGCGCGCGATCGACGCGTTCAAGGCCAACGGCACGACGAAACAGGCGACGGGCGACCTGCCGCTCTGAGCAGGGTTCGCCGGCGAGACCGTGCTCGACCCCGTCACCACGGGTGCTAGGCTGCGCCGCTCAGGAGACGACCGATGAGCACTCTGATCTTCGACATCGAGACGATTTGCGATCTGACGCCGGAGCAGCTCGCCACCGTGGAGAAGCTCGCCGAAGGTCGCGAGTGGACGGTGGAGCGCTACGCTGCGTTGTGCCCACCGCTGGCGCGCGTCGCCTGCATCGCCGCGCTCGAGCTGCCTGCCGGACGATTGCAGGTGTTCGCCGATTCGACGCTCGCCCCGAAAGAGCTGCCGGCGGCCATGGACTACGAAGTAGGCGACGGCAGTGGCCACAAGCACGAGGCCGAGGTCGTCGCCTGCGGCGGCGAGGCCGAGCTGCTCGCGACGTTCGGCCGCCGCCTCGAGGATGTCCTGCAGGTCGGCACCGGTCGTGCCGTCACCTACAGCGGCCGCGGCTTCGACCTGCCGGTTCTCCTGCATCGATCGATCGTCCACGGGGTTCGCGACGGTCGCAGCACGGTCGAGCGTTTGCTGCTCGAGAATCGCTTTCGTCCGCAACAGCACGTCGATCTCCTGGAGACGGTGACCGCGTTCGGCGCGACCGGTCGCTGGCCGCTCGCGGCCTATGCGGTCGGCTACGGTCATCGCTCGCCCAAGGGCGACATGGACGGATCGCAGGTGAACGGCGCCGTCGCCGACGGCCGCCTCGTCGAGGTGTTGCACTACTGCCTGGGCGATGTGCTGGCGACCGCGCACGTGCTCGCGAAGGTCGAGGCATGAGGGCCGCGGCCGACGGGCGTGCGCGGCGATGATTCGCGCCGTATTGTGGGACTTCGGCGGAGTCCTCACCACCAGCCCATTCGAGGCCTTCGCTCGCTTCGAGCGCGAGCACGGCTATCCGGAAGGATTCATCCGCCGGATCAACGCCACCGATCCCGACACCAACGCCTGGGCGCGCCTCGAACGCAGCGAGATATCCGTGGACGAGTTCGACGCCGCCTTCGCTGCCGAGGCGCAACGCCAGGGTCGGTCGCTGCGCGGTCGCGACGTGCTCGCCCTGCTCGCCGGCGATCTGCGACCGCGCGTCGTCGCCGCCCTGCGCACCTGCGCCCAGCACTTGCAGAACGCGTGCATCACCAACAACGTCGCCTTCGGCGAGGGCCCGGGAATGGCCGCGGCGTCCGCCGGCGCGCAGCGCGTCGCCAAAGTCATGCAGCTCTTCGACTTCGTGCTCGAATCGAGCAAGGAAGGCGTTCGCAAGCCCGATCCACGCATCTACGAGCTGGCGCTCGGGCGCCTCGGCGTCGACGCGGGGGCGACGGTGTACCTCGACGACCTCGGCGTGAACCTGAAGCCGGCGCGCGCCCTCGGCATCCACACGATCAAGGTAGGCGATCCCGACATCGCGCTGGGCGAGCTTGCAGCGCTCACCGGCCTCGACTTCGCCGCCGCTTGCTGAGCGCGATTTCGAGTTGTAGCAAGACCTGCGTATGGGTTCCTGGCAGGAGATTCTCGCCGGTCCGGTCGGCGACGCAGGCTTCGGCGGCATCGCCGGTCTGGTCGTCGGCTACACCACGAAGAAGGCGGCGAAGCTGGTCGCGCTGTTCCTGGGCAGCATCTTCTTGCTGCTCCAGGGTTTGTCGTACCTCGGGTGGATCGAGGTTCAGTGGGACGTGGTACAGGCGTCCTTGGAAGGCGCCTGGCGCGACGAGGGGGGCATGACGGCAGCGGAGCACGCCTGGGCGATCATCGTCGCCAACCTGCCCTTCGGCGCCGGCTTCGGCGTCGGCTTCGCCGCGGGCTTCAAGCTCGGCTGAGCCTTCCCCTTCAGACGGGCGCGGCGTCGGCAATCATCTTGCCCAGGCGGCGCAGCTGATCCGGCCCGCTTCCCCCGGTCAGCTCGATCTGTCGGACATAGAGAAAGTAGCGATGCAGAGCGTAGTCGCGGTCGACACCGACGCCGCCGTGGAGATGCTGCGCCGCGTGGACGACGCGGTGCCCGGCCTCGGCGGCCCAGTACTTGGCGACGGCAACCTGCTCAGCGGCCGGCAAGCCGACAGCGATGCGCCAGGCGGCCTGGCGCACGGTCAGGCGGATGGCCTCGTTGTCGATGTAGGCGTCGGCCGCACGATGTCCGGCGGCCTGGAACGATGCGATCGGCTGGCCGAACTGCTTGCGCTCGCTGGTGTACTGCGCGGTGAGCCGCAACGCCTCCGAGCAGGCGCCGAGCGCCACCGCGGCCAGCGCCGCGTCGTACTGCTCGCGGAGGGCTGCGAGAATCGTCCTTCCGTCGCCGACCGGCCCCAGCGTCGCGTCGGCGGCGACGGCGACACCGTCGAGCTCGAGCAACGTCTCCGGTAGCCCGGCCGTCGTCTGCAGGGCCGTTGCGGCAACGCCATCGACCGAAGGGTCGACCCAGAACAAGGCGATCAGACCGTCCGGCGTCGATGCCGGCACCAGGATGCGGTCGGCGACCTCGGCGTAGGGGACGCACAGCTTCGTTCCGTGCAGGCGCCAGCCCTGCCCGTTCGCGTCGGCGCGCGTCGCCGGCCGCAAAGGATCGCCCTCGGGCTCGGAGAGCGCCGCGGTGAGCACCTGCTCGCCGGTGGTCACCGGTGCGAGCATCGCCTGCCGCTGCGCAGCGCTGCCGTACGCTACCAACGGCAGCACGCCGAGAACCATCGTCTCCACGAAGGGGACGGCGGCGGCGCAGCGTCCGACCTCCTCGGCGACGCCGGCGATCTCGAGAAATCCGAAGCCCTGGCCGCCGTCCGCCTCGGGGACGCCGACCCCGAGCAGGCCCGCCTTGGCGAGCTCGGCCCAGAGCTCGCGATCGAAACGCGGCCCGCCCGCGCGTTCGATCGTCTTGAGACGCTCGGGTGTCGAGCGATCGCCGAGGATCTGCTTGGCGAGATCGAGAAGGGACTGTTGCTCATCCGAGTACGAGAAATCCATGCAAGCTCCGATTCGCGGCGGCTACATGCGCGGCATGCGCGGCAAGCCCAGACCGAACATGCAGATGAGGTCGCGCTGGATCTCGTTGGTGCCGCCGCCGAAGGTCAGGATGATCAAGCTGCGATACAGATGCTCGAGGTGGCCGGTCGGCACCGCCTCGGCGGAATCCCGCTTGAGATACGCCCGCGGACCGTAGATCTGCATCAGCGCGCGAAAGGCCTCGATGTAGAACTCGGTACCGAAGACCTTGATGGTCGAGGCGTCGGCCACGTCGAGCTCGCCGCGGGTGCCGTCCCACGCGACCTTCCAATTGATGAGGCGCAGGAACTCCATGCCGGCGTAGACGCGGGCGAGATTCATCTGCACCCACTCCTGGTCGATCACCCGGCGGCCGTCGGCGAGCTGCGTCCGCGCCGCCCAATCGCGGCACTCGGTGTAGCACTGCTCGACGATACCGACCGAGCAAAGCGTCACCCGCTCGTGGTTCAGCTGGTTGGTGATCAGCTTCCAGCCTTCGTTCTCACCGCCGACGAGGTTGGCTGCGGGGACGCGAACGTCGTCGTAGAAGGTCGTGTTGATGTCGTGGTCGGACATGAGGTCCATCGGATCGACACGCACGCCGGGTGTGTCGGTGGGCACGATGAACAGCGAGATGCCCTTGTGCTTGGGCGCGTCCGGGTCGGTGCGCGTCGCCAGCCAGATGTAGTCGGCATCGCTGGCCAGGCTGGTGTAGACCTTCTGGCCGTTGATCACGTATTCGTCGCCGTCACGCACGGCGCGGGTCTTGAGCGCGGCCAGGTCGGTGCCGGCGTCGGGCTCGGTGTAGCCGATGCTGAAGTGGATCTCGCCGGCGAGAATCTTGGGCAGGAAGAACGCCTTCTGCTCGTCGCTTCCGTACTTCATGATCGAAGGTGCGACGGTGTTGACGGTCAGCATCGGCACCGGGGCGCCGGCACGCATGGACTCGTCGAAGAAGATGAACTGCTCGACGTGCGAGCGGCCCTGGCCGCCGAACTCCTGCGGCCAACCGATGCCGAGCCAGCCGTCCTTGCCCATCTGCCGCACGACGTCGCGCAGCACCGGCCCGACGCCGCGCCCATCGTGCAGGCCTTTGCGGATCTCCGGCGTCAGCAGCCCGTCGTAGTAGGTGCGCAGCTCGCGCCGCAGCCCCTCCTGCTCCTCCGTGTAGCCGATGTACATGCAACCTCGCTGGTAGCGGGCGGGTCGTCCCGGCCCGGTGAATGACGAATGTCAGTTGACATACGTCAGCGGTCCGGTCAACGCCGATGCGACCAGCGCTGGTGCGTCGGGCTGCTGTCGATCGCGCCGAGCGGAACACGCCCCAGCGCTTCGCCCGTCCTTGTGCGAACCGGCTAGTCGCCTTCCGGCTCCTGCTGCAGCAGCTCCAGGAACCGTGGGCCCAGATCGGCGAGCTTCTTGTCGCCGACGCCGTGCACGGCGAGGAATTCCTCCGGCGTGCGTGGGATGCGGCGGGCCATGTCACGCAGCGCCGCGTCGCCGAAGACGACGTAGGGTGGTACGCCACGCTCCTCGGCGATCGTGCGCCGCAGCGGCCGCAGGCGCTCGAACAAGTCGCGATTCACCCCCTCCCAGGAAGCGCGCTCGCGCGCCGTCGGCTTCGCGATCTGCTGCGGCGCCGCCCGCAACCGGACCGTGCGCTCGCCGCGCATCACCGCCCACGAAGCCTCGTTGAGACGCAGGACCGGACGCTCGTCGCCGCTGCGCGCGAGCACGTCGTTGTCGAGAAGCTGATAGATCTGATTGGCGACTTCCTTGCGCGGCGTCGCCGACAACAATCCGTAGGTGCTCAGATCCTGGTGGCCCCAGCGGCGCACGCGCTCCGTGTTGGCACCGACCAGGACGTCGACCACGTGCTCGACGCCGAAGCGCTGGTCGACGCGGGCGACGCACGACAGGATCTTCTGCGCCACCACCGTCGCGTCGGTGAGCCCCTCGACCTCGCCGAGGCACACGTCGCACGCACCGCACTCCGCATCGCCGTAGTCTTGTCCGAAGTACTCGGTCAGCTGCCGATGGCGGCACCGAACGGCGCCGCAGAAGCGCCGCATGTGCTGCAGCAGCTCGACTGCGGCGGCGGTCGCCTCGGCCTCGCCCTCGGCCTCGCGCGCCGAACGCTCGAGCAGCTGCTCCCAGCGGATCCCGTCCGCCGCCGAGTACAACAGCACGCACTCGGCCTCGAGCCCGTCGCGGCCCGCCCGCCCCGTCTCCTGCTGGTAGTGCTCGATCGACTTCGGCATCGCCGCATGCACGACCGCCCGTACGTCGCTGCGGTCGATTCCCATCCCGAAGGCGACGGTCGCGACGACGACGTCGACTTCCTCCGCCAGGAAAGCGTCCTGCGCCGCTGCCCGATCGGCCGCCTCCATGCCGGCGTGGTAGTGCGCGGCCTTGACCCCGGCGGAGCGCAGGTGGGCCGCCAGCGACTCGGTATCCTTGCGGCTGATGCAATAGACGATCACCGCTTGATTCGGATGGCGTTGGACGACGGCGAGAGCCTGCTGGCTCGCGCTCACCCGCGGCTGGATGCGGTAGGTGAGGTTCGGCCGGTCGAAGCGCCCGACGAGAACGCGCGGGTCGCGCAGGCCGAGCTGGGCGGCGATGTCGCGCCGCACCCGTTCGGTGGCCGTCGCCGTGTAGGCATGCAGGCTCGCGCCCGGAAACCGCCCGCCGAGCTCGGCGAGGCGGCGGTACTCCGGGCGGAAGTCGTGTCCCCAATGGCTGATGCAATGGGCCTCGTCGACGTGGAAGGCGCGCACCCCGACCTTGTCGAGCAGCCCCAGGCAACGATCGGTGAGCAGTCGCTCCGGCGACACGAACAGCAAGCGATTGCGGCCGGCAACCGTCTCCCACTCGATGCGACGAACGTCCTCGGGGGACATGCCGCTGTAGATCGCCGCCGCCGGGTAGCCGCACTGGCGCAGGCCGTCGACCTGATCCTTCATCAGCGAGATCAGCGGCGACACCACCACGTCGGTGCGGCCGGCGACCGCGGCGGGAACCTCGTAGCACAGCGACTTGCCGCGGCACGTCGGCAGCACCACGGGCGAGTCGCGGGGTACGAGCCCGGCATCGATCGGCTCCGCCTGCAGGGGGCGCAACGCGTCGTAGCCCCAGTAGCGGCGGACGACCTCGAGGATCTCTGGACGCACGGGCAACAACCTCAGCTGGCGGCGCCCGCAGGCGGCTTCGTCATCTTTCTTACCAAGTACACGATGGCATCCGGGGAGCAACCACCTAGAGACCGGAGCGGATCGCCGGCAGCAGGCCCGTAGCCGCGCGCTCGACGAACTCGTCGGCGTCCATCAACGGCGACAGCACGAAGTGACGGCAACCGGCCGCGCGGAACCGTCGCAGCTGCTCGGCGCAATCGTCGGGGCGGCCGACCAGGCAATAGCGTCGGGCCGCATCGCCAAAGGGCCGCTGGTAGATCATCTGCAGAAGCTCCTCGGCGCGCGCGAGCGCAGGCTCGTAGGCGTCGTCGAGGACGGTGAACAGCAGTGCGGCCGTCGTGAACGGCAGCTGCGCTCGGCCGGCGGCGCGTGCGTGCGCGCCGATGCGGTCGAGATGGTCGCGGTACATCTCCGGTGAGCACATGTGCGAGATGTAGCCGTCGCCCAGGCGTCCGGCGCGGCGCATCGCCGGCTCCTTGCGACCGCCGACGAGGATCGGCGGTCCACCCGCCTGCAACGGTGCCGGCTGGATCTGCACCGGCCCGAAGCCGAAGTGGCGGCCGGAATGGTCGACGCGGGCCCCGGACCACAGGCGCCGCAGGATCTCGATCGACTCGTTGGCGCGACTGCCCCGCTCCTCGACGGGCACGCCGCAGGCATCGAATTCGGCCGGAAACTCGCCGCCGACGCCGACGCCGAGCAGCAGCCGCCCGCCGGCGAGGACGTCGAGAGTCGCGGCCACCTTGGCGCTGATCGTCGGGTGGCGCAGCGGCAGCAGGTAGACGCCGGTGCCGAGCCGCACGCGCTCGGTGACCGCGGCGAGAAACGCCAGCGTGGTCAGCGACTCGAGAATCGGGATGTAGAAGGACACGTGGTCGCCGACCCAGATCGAGTCGAACCCCGCCTCCTCGTAGCGCCGCGCCAGGCGGAGCACGCCGTCGCGGTCCTGCGCCGTCATCACCACCCCGCACTCGACCTCGTCCCGCAGCCGCAACGTGTCGTCCATCGACTTGCAACCTCCCGTGCGGCCGACAACTATCAGCCGCGACCGCACGGACAAACCGCGGAGAGATCCATGCCCGACGCACCGCTGACCTTCGGTTTCGACCCACCCGCCGCGCTCTTCGACCTCGCCGCCGAGCTGCGCCAGGTGATCGACAAGATGCTGGTGATCGACGACCCGGGCGACGAGGTTGGCGCCGCACGTACCGAGGTCGCCGCCATCGCCGCGCGGCTCGAGCGCATCGGCCGCCGCGGCCACAAGGCGCGGCTGCACCCGAGCATTCCCCCCGGCCCCGACGACGACCGACCCTACTACGCCGCCAACGCGCGTCGCTGGCACTGCAATCCGCTGTTCCCTCCGATCACCTTCGATACGGCGGCACGCGGGCTCCGCGGGCGCTTGCAGCTCGGGATCACCCACGAAGGGCCGCCGGGCTGCGTGCACGGCGGCGTGGTGGCCCTGCTGCTGGACCAATTCCTCGGGCAGTCGAACGTCGAGGCAGGCGTGCCGGCGATGACCGGTAGCCTGACCGTGCGCTTTCGACGGCCGACGCCGCTGTGGCGCGAGATCATCGTCGAGGCCGACGGCCCGGAGCGCGCCGACGACCGGCGTTGCCTGACGCGCGGGCGCATCACCTGCGACGGCGAGATCACCGCCGAGGCTCAGGGTCTGTTCGTGCTGCCGCGAGGGATCGACTTGCCGGTGTCGACCGGCGGCGCGGAGTCCTGAGCGCGCGACTCCGCGGTGGTGGCATCGCCGGGGAAACGCTGCCACTGCCCCTGGATCAGCCGCTCGTGCGGCGTGTAGCGCGACTTGTACGCCATCGCCGAGCACTCGGCGACGTACAGACCGAGGTAGAGGTAGTCGAGCCCCCAGGAGCGACAGAGCTCGAGCTGCTTCATGATCGAGTAGGTGCCGATGCTGAGTTGGGCGACCGACGGATCGTAGAAGCAGTAGACCGCGGACAGGCTGTTCTCCGAGCGATCCGAGATCGCCGCCCCGACCAGGCGACCATCGAGCCGATACTCGAGCTCGATCGAATCGACGCAAGTCTCGACCAGGAACTCTTCGTAGCCCTCGAGATCGATCGGGTCATCACCGACCCAGAGGCCGCGGCCTTGCTTGTGGGCGTTGTAGAGCGTGACCTTCTCCCGTGAAGCACGCGGACGCCCGAGCCGCGTCTCCAGGGCGCGATCACCGCGCCGCAGGGCACGCCGTTGTGCCGACGACGGCTCGAACTCCCCGATGCGCAGGCGGATCGGCTCGCAGGCGCTGCACAGCGGACAGCGCGGCCGGTACAGCAGCATCCCCTGGCGACGGTCTCCCGCCGCGAGACGCTCTTCGAGCTCGCGCGGCTGCAGGGCACGCTCGGGGAGTCGCATCGGCAGGCGCGCGATCTGCCCACGGATGTAGGGACAGCGCGTCAGGCCGTCGTAGACGACCCATTCCGCCGGCGAGCTCTGCCGGCGTCGCTTTCCACCGACGATTTCCATTGCGACGTCGCCATGATGCGCCCGCTCCCGACCCATGGGCAAGACCAAAATCGCCGGCGGTGCTCGCGCCGCCGCAGCCGCCGATGTAGACCGCACGCATGCCCAGCGGAGCCAACCAACCTTCCACCGCTCCCGTGCGCATGGGCCGGCACGACGAACGCCTCGGGGTTCGCGTCGTGCGCGCCAGCGCCGAGGAGGTCGTACTCACCTACGACGTCGACGAGCGTCACCACCAGCCCTACGGCATCGTCCACGGCGGCGTGCACTGCGCGGTGACCGAGAGCGCATGTTCGATCGGCGCCAGCCTGAGCGCCCAGTCGCGCGGCCAGACCGGCGCCGTCGGTCTCGAGAATCACACGAGCTTCCTGCATGCCGTACGCAGCGGGACGGTGACGGTGACGGCGACGCCGCTGACCCGGGGCCGGCGCTCGCAGCTCTGGGAAGCAACCTCACGCACCGAAGACGGACGCGTCGTCGCGACCGGGCGAGTCCGCCTGTTGTGCATCGACGCGGAAACCGAGCTCGCCGGCGAGCGCGTCGAACGCAAGCGCTAGCCTGGCGCTCTCACCCGTACCTGCGGCGGACGCCGATCGCGCCGCGTTGTCGCAACCTGCTCCCGCCGACCTCGTCGACTCTCGGAAGAGCCGTCACTGAGATTGCAGGATCAGTCGCTCAAGCGGCGGCGGAAGAAGGCGCCGATGCGCTCGATCGCCTCGCGCCCCTCCGGAAGGATTGCGGCGAACGCGTGCCACACATGGATCATGTCGTCGTACGCATCGAGCGACACCTCCACACCCGCCTTCCGCAGCGCCGCCACGAAACGCAGCGCATCGTCGAGCAGAAGCTCGGCGGTGCCGACGTGCACGAGGATCTCCGGAAGCCCCTGCAAGTCGGCGAAGAGCGGCGAGATCCCCGCCGCACGGCGGTCGGCCGGCCCGGCGTACGCCGCCGCCATGCGCTCGAGAGTCGCAGCGTCGAGCATGGGATCCTCGTCCGCCTTCGTCTCGATCGATGCGCCGCTCATCGTCAGATCGAGCCACGGCGAAATGCACGCAGCCGCGGCCGGCAGCGCTGCGCCGGCGTCGCGCAGCGCAAGCAGCGTAGCCACGGTCAACCCGCCGCCGGCCGAATCGCCGGCGACGCCGATGCGCGACGCCGGGAAGCCGGTGTTGCGCAGGTGCTGGTAGGCGCGCACGCCATCGTCGACAGCAGCCGGATACGGGTTCTCCGGCGCGAGCCGATAGTCGACCGAGAGCACCGGAAGCCCTGCGGCCCGGCTGATCGAGGCGACCAGGGCACGATGCGTCGCCGGCGAGCCAATGCAGTAGCCGCCGCCGTGGAAGTACAGCACGCACGTGTCGTCGGCGACCGCCCCCGCACGCACCCACTCGCCGGGCACCCCGTCCGCATCGACCGCTTCGACGCGGACGTCGCCGGGAATCCCCGCCGACGACGTCGCCGCCTCCATGTTGGCGCGCAGCGTCGCGACGTCCGCGTCGCCCATGAGCCGCATCGACCGCAGCAACTCGACGACCATCCCGAGCTCGGCGCTCGCCATTTGCCCTGCCCTCCCCTGCGCCGTCGCTAGCCGGCGCGGTGTGCGCCGGCCTCGGCGATGCCCCGGGCCCAGCGATAGTCGGGTTTGCCGCTGGGCGAGCGGACGATCTCGTCGACGACGTGCAGCTCGCGCGGGACCTTGTACCCGGCGATTCTGGTGCGGCAGTGCTCCTGCACCGACGCCAGCGACGGGTTCGCTCCCGCACGGGACGCGACCACCGCCGCGACGCGCTGGCCCCAACGGTCGTCGGCGACGCCGACCACCGTGCAGTCG
>CALJUJ010000737.1 GCA_937975525.1 uncultured bacterium | reverse complement strand
TGCGGAAGCGCGAACGCGGAGGATTGCCGCGCGCCGCTGCCTTGAGTATGCGCTGGCGTGATGGTCGAGATGCCCGCCGGATCGGAACCGCACGACGCCCGCAGAGGGGTACGGCAACGCTGGCTGGTCGTCGGGCGCCTCGTACTGTTCGCTATCGCGCTCGCGACGGCAGCAAAAGGGTACGTCGACCATTTCGACGTGGGCATCCTGCCGTGGTGGCAATGGGTGGTCGAGCTGGTGGCGGCCGCGGGCCTGCAGGTGCTGGCAACGGCATCGCGATGCTCGGCTCCGGAGGGAGTTCCTCGCCGCGCCGTACGCTGGCTCTGTGGCGCGGGCTGTGTTTTCGCGATCGGTTTGTCGTTGCAGTGGGTGCCGGAGCGAGGCGCCGAACCGCAGGCGGCGGTAGCGGTGCTCGCCGCCATCGCGCTGGCGTTGCTGGCGCGTTGGGTGCCGATGCCGACCCATGCACTGGAGCGCGTCGCCCCGTTCGTCGCTGCCGGGCCGCCGCGGCTCGTGGGCGTCGGGGTACTCCTGGCATCGATTGCCGTCGCGATGGGTGTCGCCGCGGTCCCCGTGAACGATCAGGATCATCGGCTCGGCGTGGCCGTCTGGCTGGGCGCGATCGCCGTGTTCGCGACAGGCTGCTGGCTCGCGAGTCGGAACCGGCCAGGGATCGATCGCGCGGCCTGGGCGGAGGAGTCGGGGCCACCCCTCGACGTCGGCGTGGAGCGGCTGTTGCTCATCCTCGTGCTGGCGCTCGGTGGTGGTCTGCGGTGGTTCGCGCTCGGCGACGTGCCTACGTGGATCGACGCCGACGAAGGCCGCCTGACGGCGTGGGGGCTGGGTCTGTGGAAATCGGGCTTCCCCAACGTGTTCGCTTTCGGGTGGAACAGCTTTCCGCATCTCACCTACATCGTGCACGCTGCGGGTGTACAGATCCTCGGGTTCGGCAACGAGAACGTGCGCGTCGCTTCGGCGTTGATCGGCACGCTCAGCCTGGTCCCGGTCTTTTTCTGGGTACGGCGCTGGTGGGGCGGGGTCGTGGCCCTCGTGGCGATGACATTGCTCGCCGTCAACCAGGAGCACCTCTACTGGAGCCGCGTCGGGTTCAACAACATCGACGCGGTCCTCGTCGCCGGCCTGGTGCTCGCTTCCTTTGCCAGGGCCCTGCAGACGGCTCGGTTGATCGACTGGGTATTGTTCGGAGTCGCGGCGGGCTTCGGCTTTCACACGTACCACGCCGCCAAGATCTTTCCTTTCCTGCTTGCGGCGGGCGTCGTGCCGCTGGCGTTGGCGGCGCCGCGCCGCCTGCGGTCACGTGCGTCGGGGGCGGTCGTCGCGGTGCTGGCCCTGGCCCTGACGATCGGCCCCCAGTTCGTCAGCATGCAGCGTCAGTGGAGCACGTTCTCGGTCGATACGAGCAACCGCAACAATGTGCACCTCTTGTTCGTAGCACAGGAGGCGGGCGACGTTACGGCGGTGCGCGACCACGTCTACCGCCAGGTCGTGAGTTGCCTCTACGCATTCATCAGCGAGCCGCACCGCATGCCGCTCCTCGATGCGGCCACGTCGATTCCCTTCTTGGCCGGGTTTCTCTGGCTGGCGTGGCGCTGGCGCGACCCGCGCCATGTGTTCGTCTTCGTCTGGGTCGTCGGCATCTTGGTGGCCGGCGGTATGATGACGGACTATCCGCCGAGCAAGCAGCGCATGGTCGGGTTCTTGCCGGCGTTGTGCCTGGTGCCGGCGATCCTGGCAGGACGCCTGCGTGGCTGGCTCGCGCGGTTGTTGGGGCACCGCGGGGATGCGGCGCTGGCGGCGGTCCTGATCCCGTGGCTGCTGGTCGCACTCTACGGAAACTGGTCGACCCATTTTGAGTACCAGGCTTCCTTCCTGCGGGGCGACGTGATGACCAACGTTTGCCGCCACATCGACGCGATGGAGCGGCCCTTCACGGTGTACTCGATCGGGGCTTCGAGCGCGACGAATCCACGCATGATCGAGAAGGACTGCACTCTGGCTCCGGATCCTCACCGAATCGTCGTCAATCCCCCAGCCGACCACGCCCTGGTGCCGTTGCCCCCGGAACACGAGGGAGGAGCGCTGATCACTCTCACCAGTCCCTTCCGATCCCTGGTGGGGCATTTCCGCGCCGCCTACCCGCAGGCCCGATTCGACACCGTGCGCGGTCCGTCCGGTCACGAGGATCTGTTCTTGTTTCGGTTGACGCGTCCGCAGCTGCAGCGCACGCGTGGACTCCTACCGCAGTACCGGGACGCCTCTGGTCAATGGCGACTCGGCGAAGCGCCGCCGGCGCATGCCCCGCCTCAGTTCCAGTATCGCTTGGTCGCGCCTGCGGCGGCACCGCCGGGTGCGGAGGTGCGTTGGCTGGGGCGGATCCACGTGCCCGAGACGGGCACCTACGAGCTGCGGGCGGGCAGCGGCAGGGTGCGCGTCGGTGGCGCACCCGCAGAGGTGGCGCGACCACTCGTCGAAGGGTGGCACTCCGTCGAGATCTTGCTGATGGCAACGCCGCCGCAAGACGCGCCGCGCTTGGAATGGCGCCGCCGCACCGACCCGCAGTGGCTGCCGGTGCCGCGGGAGCGCTTGAGCACGGTCGCTGCACCGGCCGGCTTGCTGGGACGCTACTTTCTCGAAGACGAGCCCGAACTCGGTGCGGAGCCATGGCAGCATGTACCGGCTCAGGAACGCATCGAGTCGGCCTTGTGTTTCGACTGGCGCGTGTACGACGACGATGCCCCGCCGGAATGGATGGCGCCGCGACCATCGACGATGGAGTGGATCGGGACGGTCGACGTCGGCGAACGTGGCGACACGGCTCTGCGCCTCGACACATCCGCGCCGGCGACCGTGTATCTCGACGGCCGCGCGGTGCTCTCGCTGGACGGATCGAGCTTGGGCAATCCTGTCGAAGTCGTGCTTCCGTTCGTGCGGGGGCGTGTGCCGATCCTCGTGCGTGCCCGCCGCCCCGTGGATGACGGGCGATTGGACTGGCGGCTGTGCTTGACGTGGCGGACCGCGGGAGGTGCGTGGGAGGCGGCAGCGGAATACGGCCTGCCGGCGCCCGCAGGCGCCCCATTGCCGATCAGACGCGCGCTCGGGGATCGAGACGATCGCGCAGGTGGTCTCCCAGGAAGTTGAACGACATGATCGCGATGAAGATGAACAGTCCAGGAATCAGGATCCACGGGTAGCGAACCAGGTTCTGGACGTTCTGTGCGTCGGACAGAAGGTTGCCCCAGCTGGCGCTCGGTTCCTGGATGCCGAGTCCGAGCAGGGAGAGAGCGCTCTCGCCGAGAATGAACCCGGGGATGCTGAGCGTCGCGGCGACGATGGTGTAGCCGAACGTGCCGGGGATCACGTGGCGCGTGAGGATTCGCCAGCGCGATGCGCCGAGCGCTCGCGCGGCCACGACGTAGTCCTGCTCGCGCAGTGAGGCTGTCATGCCGCGAATGATGCGCGCGAAACCGGCCCAACGGATGAAGCTCATGAGTGCGGTGATCAGGAAGAACGTGGTCGTCGAAGACAGGTCGTCGGGTATCGCGGCCGCCAGCGCCAGCAGAAAGTAGAAGGAAGGCAGCGACATCTCGATCTCGACGATGCGCATGATGACCGCATCGATGCGTCCGCCCATATAGCCGGCGAAGCTGCCGAGAAGGCTACCGAGAGTGAAGCTGATGGCAACGCCGAGGATGCCGATGAAGAGGCTGACGCGACCGCCGTGGATGATGCGTGACAGCAGGTCGCGACCGAGTCCGTCCGAGCCGAG